>CAXBRZ010000221.1:0-4942 GCA_963978075.1 uncultured bacterium
GACGTGTGCTCTTCCGATCTGCCGAATTTGGCGCGCAGGTCGAGAACGGCAAGTACGGTCCCGCGCAGGTTGATGACCCCGCGGACATGGTCCGGCATCTGCGGCACACTCGTGATCGGACATAGCCGGACCACCTCGCGCACCAGACGCACCGGCACTGCGTAGTGCGAGGCACCGAGGTGGAACGTCAGGTAGCGACCCGGCTGAGGAGCGGCCACGGCGGTCATGCGACCTCCGTGCGGGTTGCGAGTGAGCCACGACCGGCCGGGACGCGGGCCAGCGCCTCGGTATCCAGAATGAGGGCGACCCGGCCGTCAGAGAGGATCGCACCGCCGGTCACGAGCGACTGGGCGGCGAAGGTGTCGCCGAGATTCTTGATGATGACTTCCTGCTTGCCGAGCACCTCGTCGACCAGGAACGCGCGCTCACCGACGGACGTCTCGACGCGCACTACGAGTTCCTCCGCCTGCGCAACGGATGCCCCACGCAGGCACAGCGCGGAAGAGAGACGGATGAGCGGGACCTGCCGTCCGCGCACGTCAACCATCTCGCCACGCTCGTGCACCGAGGCAAGGCTGCCGGCGGCGAGACGGAAACATTCACGCACGGCGGGTGCCGGCAGGATGAACCGCTCTGTGCCGACACGCACGAGAAAGCCGTCGATCTGCGACAGGGTCAGTGGCAGGTGGAGCGCGAACGTGGTCCCTTCACCCACGCAGGTGGTGAGATCCACATGTCCGCGCAGCGCATCGATCCGCCCCTTGACGACATCCATGCCCACCCCGCGGCCGGAGAGGTCCGTGACCGACGCTGCCGTCGTGAAGCCGGGCAGGAAGATGAGCCTGAGCACCTCTTGGTCATCCGCCTTCGCATCCGCTGCCAGCAAGCCACGCTCGATGGCGCGCTGGCGCACCACGGACGCATCGATGCCCCTGCCATCGTCAGCCACTTCAACCAGCACGCCCCCATGGGCATGAGAGGCCGTCAGCCGAATCGTCGCCACAGGATCCTTGCCCGCTGCGATCCGCTGTGCGGGTGTTTCCACGCCATGGTCCAGCGCATTGCGGATCATGTGCACCAGCACGTCGGCCATCTGCTCGACCAGATGGCGGTCCAGCTCCGTCTCTTCGCCCGCGACGACCAGCCGTGCCTGTTTGCCGAGAGAAGCGCAGAGGTCGCGTACGAGGCGGTTCATCTTGCGGAAAAGGTTAGCCACCGGCTGCATACGCATGCCGAGCGATGTGTGCTGCAATTCGCGCGTGATCCGCTGCAGTTTGCGTACCGCATAACCCAGTTCGAGGTTTTCAGCTCCGCGAAGGTCACGATGCTCCAAAACAAACGCCTGCGTGATCACCAGTTCACCGACGAGATTGACCAGCGTGTCGAGCTTGCCGGCGTCGACCCTGACAAAAGCCTCGGACCGTTCACCCGCAGGGCTGGAATCGATGGCAGGCACCACCGCTGCCACCGTTGCAGCGCTTTGCGGCTGCGCCGGCTCCTCGCCAGAACGCGCGCTTTCAATCCGCTGCCGGACCGTATCGGACAGTATTGCAATGGGCGCGACAGGCTGGTCGGACGCCACCTGGGCACCGACCATCGCAACGCAATGGGAGAGGACATCGGCGCCCGCCAGAATCGCGTCAATCACGCGGCGACCGGCCACCAGACGTCCGCCGCGTACTTCGTCCAGAAAAGACTCAAGTTCATGCGCAAAATCGCGCAGCGCGCCCAACTGCAAGAAACCCGCACTGCCCTTGAAGGTGTGAAAGGCGCGGAAAATCGCGTTCACGGCCTGTGAGTCGCGCGGATCGGCCTCAAGGACAAGCACCGAAGCCTCCACTGCACGCAGCAGTTCGAGCGACTCGCTGTGGAACTCGCGCAGGAGGTCGATATCCTCGGGCAGACGCAACGTGAACGTCGGTCCGGAGGCGACCGCGTCTGCTGCCCTTACGGCCGGGGCGGCCGGCGGCACGGAGCCCGCAACCGGCGTATCGACCGGTGTGGTCGACGCCTCGCGCCACTGGATCGGTAGCGGGAGGTGCGGTCGTCCGGTCTCCACGGCCACCAGGTGGTCGATGAACCAGTCATGCCAGGTGGTAAGGTTCTGGATGAGGCCGGGACTGAAGAGTCCGTCGCCGTCAAGCAGGGCATCCATCCACAGGCGGGCGGTCCGGAGGGCTTCGGCCGGCGCACTGTCCGCGGCCACCCCCGGCACCTGCTCGAGATCCATCAGCAGGGCATTGAGGGGCAGCAAACCCTCGGGCGAGCCGGGCTTCAGGAACGCAAGCTCCTCGGCAAACCGCTCAAGCAGAGCGGCAAACGCCTCCGCCGGCGTCCCGCCGGTGACTCCCGTCCCCCTGTGCTCCGTCCCACCCGTCATCCGAACCCCGGCCCTGAGGCAGCCAAACTCCGCCGATAGTACCCTGTCACGCCGTCCGCGGTGGGGTGGCACGTGCGGGTTTGAGCGTTTACCCTTGGGTCGCGCCGGCCCCAGAGCGCTCACCGTTCGAGTCCACGCCATGACCACCCGCTGCCTGACTGCCCTGCTGCTCGCACTCACCCTGTGCGTACCGGCCCATGCCGGGCCGGCACGCAAGTTGCGCATACTCACCTGGGAGGACTATGTGCCGGCGGATGTCGCAGCCGACTTCGAGAAGGAGACGGGAATCCATCTTGAGGTCACGCTGTCCAACAACGAGGACATCATCGCGCGCCTGCGCGCGAGCGGCGGCAGCGGCTTCGATCTTGTCCAGCCCTCCCACGACCGCGTGGCCGGCGCCCAGCAGGCGTACCACATTTACCGGCCGTTCGACGAAAGCCGGCTGCCGATGCCGCGCTACATACCGCAACTGCTCGAAGCCGTACGACACAATACGACGGTGCAGGGGCGACTGTACGGTGCCCCCTACCTATGGGGCATCGAGGGGCTCGTGGTCGACACCCACCGGGCCCACGTCAAGGACTACACCGACCTGTGCCGGGCGGATCTCGCCGGCCGCACCGCGATCCGCATCCGGCGCAATACGATCATCGCTTTTGCCTTCGCCTCCGGCCGCGATCCCTTTGCCCTTTACGGCGACCCGAAAGCGTACTCGGCGCTGGTCGACGAGATGACGGACCGTCTGATCCGCTGCAAGTCGAACTTCGGCCTGATCTTCAACACCCAGGACGAGATCGTCGAGGCCATCAAGGGCGGCCGGATTGTTGCCGCGATGTTCTGGGATGCACCCATCTGGCAACTCAACCGCGAGGCACCCGCCATCCGCTACGTAGAGCCGGCCTCGGGATCACTCGGCTGGATCATGACGTTTGCCCTGCCCCTGCACGGCGAGAACGAGGATGCCGCCTACGAGTGGATCCGCTACACCAGTCGCCCCGAGATCGCCGCAAGAATCACCCGCAAGGTCGGAAATTTCACGACCTACAGTGGAACGCTGCGCTACGTGAATCCCCGCCTCAAGACGCAACTGTTCCTGAGTCTGCCGCGTGGCCTTGGCGCCGTGCACTGGTACCCCAATGTACCCCCCGGCTTCGAGGACCTTGAGGCGCGGGCACTGGCGCGGATCCGCAACGCCCATTGACACCTGCCGAGCCGCCTTGCGCCCGCGATGACGGGCGCTCACCCTTTTGTCGAGAGCGACCCATGACAGACTCGAGGCCCCGACTTTTCACGCCAACCCGCATCGGAGCGCTGCCACTGAGGAACCGCGTCGTCATGGCACCGCTCACCCGCTGCCGCGCCGACGAGGCGGCCGGGGATCTCTCCGGGCGGCCGATGAATGTCGAGTACTACCGACAGCGTAGCTCCGCCGGGCTCATCATCAGCGAAGGCACCCAGGTGTCCCCGGCCGGCAAGGGCTACATGGCCACTCCGGGCATCTACTCCGCAGCACAGGTCGAGGGCTGGCGGCGGGTGACCGAAGCCGTCCACGCACAAGGCTCGTGCATCGTCGCGCAGATCTGGCATGTGGGGCGCATCTCCCACCCCACCATCAACGGCGGACATGAACCCCTCGCCCCGTCGCCCATCGCGCCTGGGATTTCGGCCTATAGCGCATCCGGACGGGTGGAATGCCCGGTACCGCGGGAACTGGACACGGCCGGGATCGCGAAGGTGGTGGAGGAATTCAGGACCGCGGCAAGCAACGCACGCGCAGCGGGATTCGACGGTGTCGAAATCCACGGCGCCAACGGTTACCTCGTCGACCAGTTCCTGCGCGACGGAGCGAACCATCGGACGGATGAATACGGTGGCAGCGTCGCCAACCGCTGCCGATTCGCACTGCAGATCATCGACGCCTGCTGCTCGGCCATCGGCGCCGACCGGGTCGGCATCCGGCTATCCCCGGTCAGCAACGTCAACGGCATCCATGACAGCAACCCGCAGAGCGTTTTCGGTCACCTCATCGAGGCACTGGACGCGCGCGCGATCGCCTTCATTCACCTCGTGGAAGGCTCCACCGGTGGTGCCCGTGCCATGCAGGATTTCGATTTCGCGGCGGCCCGTCGACATTTTCGCGGTTCCTACATCGCCAACAATGGCTACACGCGCGAAATGGCCATGGCGGCCGCCTTCTTCTCGCAGTGAGCATGATCGATGAGCACTGACTCAGCATCCGCGCTGGCAGCGCGGATCCAGTCTGGATGCGTCTCGCTATGGAGTCCTAGCATGAGTTCAGGGCAGAGATATCAGGCGCTCAGCCGATACGGTCGATCGCAGCTGCCGCCGACCGATACTCGGAGATAAGGCGCTCGATGACGACGGCAGCGGGTGGAAGGTCGCGGATGAGAGCGGCGGATTGTCCCATCTCGAGCTCGCCTTCCACAAGATCGCCGTCGAAGATGCCGGCACGTTCGCGCTTTGTACCAAGGAGGGCGAGTTCGTCCTCTTTTGTGGCGCCGTGCCGCTGCGCCTCAAGCGCGGCCAGCGCGAAGGGATTCT
>CAXBRZ010000222.1:0-4901 GCA_963978075.1 uncultured bacterium
GGATAGGGCCGCTCAAGCACGGAAACCCAGACCTCGTTGAATGCTGGCCATTCGCCGATGTCCGCCAACATCACCGTGCAGCGGATCAGATCGTGCAAAGTACGGCCGTTGGCCTTGAGCACGCTCTCGATGTTTCTGAGGGTCTGCTCGGCCTCGGCGCGAATACCGCCAGACGCCAACGTGCGCGTGCCCGGCAGAACACCAATCTGGCCCGACAGATACAGGACGTCACCTTGCTTTACAGCCGCAGAAAACGGCATATCCGTGGGCAGCGGGCTACCGCCATTGAGATAAGACGGTCCTGCGTGTCCTCGCACAGGCGCGAGCAGCAGGGTAAGCAGGGCAATCAAACATGGACGAATCATGCGAACTCCACCGGCGGATGTCCGCAAGGACGATGCCCGAGTGATCAAAGGTCCGCAAGCATCAGTGGGCAGACTGCATCGGCTCCGGATGCGAGACAGCATAACCCTGCACATAGTCCACGCCCATCCGCTGGGCCGTTGAAAGCGTGGCCTGATCCTCGACCTGCTCGGCGATGACTGCAAAATTGAGCGTTCTTGCCAATTTTATCATTGCGCCAACCATGGCCTGGTTCACGCTGTCCTGGCCAAGATTGCGCATGTAGGCGCCATCAATCTTGAGATAGTCCATCGGCAACTGCTTGAGATTGGTAAACGAGCCCAGACCGCTGCCAAAATCATCCAGCGCGAACCCACAGCCCATTCCATGCAGGACTCCGATGAAACGGCGCGCATGGTCAATATTGGCCACCACCGAGGCCTCCGTCACTTCGAAGCAGACCTGCTGAGGCAGCACACCGGTACTGTCAAGGCAGTCCACGACAAACTCCAGAAATCCGTTGTCTCCCAGAGTCTGGCCGGAAATGTTGATCGCGAGGCTGCGGCCAGGCGGAATGCGCAGGCCACCCCGGCCCAGTGCCGCCAGCGCCGTTTGCACGACCCAGCGATCCACCATCGGCATGAGCCTGTAACGTTCGGCCGCCTTGAGGAATTCTCCCGGTGCGATCACCGCTCCGTCATCACCGATGAGGCGCACAAGCACCTCGAGGGCAGGCCCGCGCTGCGACCCGGGCGGCGAGGCAAGAATCTGCTGTGTATACAACAGGAATCTTCCGTCACGCAGAGCATGCTGCAACCGCTGCAGCCATTGTATTTCGCCACGCTGACGGGCCGTGACCTCGTCGACGGCGGAATACACATGCACCTGGCCCGCCACCTGATTCTTGGCGACGTAGCAGGCGGAATCCGCCGCAGCGAGCACTTCCTCGGGGCCGGCGCTCTCCCGTCCAATTTCCACAAGGCCGATCGAAACGCCAATCTGAAAAATCTTGTCTTTCCAGACGAAGCGGAACTCACGGATAACGCTCGCCACATCCTGAGCGATTTGTATTGCCTTCTCCAGCGGGCAGCCCACCAGCAGCAACGCGAACTCATCCCCACCGATACGCGCAACCGTGTCGGAATCACGAACCGCATCTTTCACAAGTGCTGCAACCTCGCGCAGCATCGCGTCTCCGGCCATGTGCCCGCTGGTGTCGTTGACTGCCTTGAAACGATCCAGATCGAGGTAGCAAAGGACATGGGATTGGCGGCCCGCGCGAGCGGACTCGAGCGATTCCTGCAGGCGCCGTTCGAATTCATGGCGGTTTACGAGACCGGTGAGGGCATCATGGCTGGCCTGATAGGACATCTGCCTGGCAAAACCACGCAGTTCGGTGACGTTGTGCAGCAGCACGACGGCACCGACAACGTCCCCTGCCGGGCTGAACATCGGTGAGGCCGACAACTCCACCCCGTGCTCGTTGCCCTCCGCGCTTCGCAGCAGCACGGCCCGTCGGCCCGTCGACACCTTGTTGCCGGAAGAAAGGCACTGCATCACTGGATCGGCCAGGGCGCGACGGTCAGCCTCGTCCACCACAGAAACAACGTCAGAGAACAGTCGGCCGTCGAGTTCCGCAAACCCCCGGCCAAGCAGGTCGGCCGCCTGCCTGTTCAGGAAGTCGATGCGCCCGTGAATATCGGTCGTCAGCACACCCTCGCCGATGGCTTCCAGGGTCGCGACAGCACGACTGCGATGGGAATCCGCAGGCTCGGTTGGCTGAACCGGGGTCGCGGTAAACACAACAACATCCGCATCATGATGCCGCATGGTGCAGTTGCTGAGCTCGAGGCGCATGGCACGGCCCGATTCGTCCGTGACCTCCACCTCATACACGTCAGCAGCCGGATCCCCGGCGAGGCGGCGACGCACGTTGTCAGCCACCAGATCGCTGTATTCCGGGTCAACGAATTCGGCCAGATGATGGCCGATCAGGTCTTCCGGATCGCGTCCGAGCAGCGCGGCAAAACGAGGGTTGGCGATGACGATCCGCTCACCGTGCAGCACCACCGGGTCATGAATGACCTTCAGCAGTTCTCCCAGCGCGTTCTCGCGAACCACGGAGGGGCGCGGCCGGGCCAGATCGGCGATGACCTCGTCCCGTTCCGCCTGCATTTCGCTGAGACGTCGGCGCGCACGGATCCACAACGCCAGCAACGCGGCGCTCAAGCCCACACAGGCGACCATCACGGCAGTGCTCGACAGCCACAGCAATTGCGCAATCCTTCGACCGCCGACCTGCTGTCGGCATCTCTTTGTTTGGGCGGGACATTTCCCCCCCGGGAGGAGCATACCGGAGCCTCGTGCAGGACAATTCCATATTCACCATAATGGTGCGGCGTCGGCGTCAGACCGTGTTGTCCGTCACGACGAAAGTTCGTACCCTCCCGACCCACCTAGACAGAGGTATTGCACATGCGCGACATGACTCCTCGCGAATACTCGGCCCTGGCCTCGACGGGTGACGCCCCGTTCCTGCTTGACGTGCGCGAGATCTGGGAAGTCGCGATCGCCGCACTGCCAGGCGCCGTCCACATTCCGATGGGCGAGGTTCCCGACCGTCTCTCCGAGATTCCCCAAGACCGGGATGTGGTGGTCATGTGCAAGGCAGGAGGCCGCAGCATGAACGTTGCCCGCTTTTTGGAATCAAGGGGATACGATCGGGTCATCAATTTGAGCGGGGGAATTCTCGCTTGGTCGGCCACGGTGGACCCGGCGATTGCGACGTATTGAGCCCCCCGCGCGACAGAGAGATGGCGCACGGGGGCCTTCCCCTCTAGAGTGTCGGAAAGCCTTCGAATCGATCCTAAGGATTTTTACAGAATGAGCGCCAACTGGCTCCGCGCGTCGATCGTCGCGGCTCTGGGTCTCGTCGCGGCGGCTGCCGGTGGGACGGATTTCAATGAAGCGTTCCAGCGCGCCCAGCGCAGTGATCCGCAACTGCGGGAAGCCGACGCGGTGCGCCTCGCCGTGCGCGAGGCACGCCCGCAGGCGTTTGCCTCGCTGCTGCCCCAACTGCAGGCGACCGGCGGCTACATCCACGACACCTCCAACGGAGTGTCCAATTTCTTCACGTCGGGCGGACTTTCGTCCGTAAACGTGGAAAACACCAACAATTCCAAACAGTGGGCGGTGCAGTTGCGCCAGACGGTCTTCCGCTGGGACCAGTTTGCCGCCGTCAAGCAGGCCAACAGCCAGATCGCGCAGGCCGAGGTGGACTACAACGCGGCCCGCCAGACGCTGATCCTGCGTACGGCGACTGCCTATTTCGGTGTGCTGGAAGCGCAGGACACACTGGAAGCCGCCCAGGCTGCCCGCGAAGCGATTTCCCACCAGCTCGAACAGGCGGAAAAGCGGTTCGAGGTCGGCCTGATCGCCATCACCGATGTGGAAGAGGCACGGGCGGCCAACGATCAGTCGGCAGCGACAGTCATTGCGGCCAAGCGTGCGTTGGCAACGGCCCGCGACAAGCTTCGCGAAGTGACCGGCGAGACGGTCGAGACCCTGTCCCGGCCGGGTGACGAGATGCCGCTGGTCGCGCCGGATCCCGTCGGCGAGGACCAGTGGGTCCGTGCCGCCCTCGATCAGAACCTTGCGCTGTCCTCTGCACGGCTGGCGGCGGAAATCGCCCGCGAGGGCAAGAGCGTGGCCGAAGCCGGCCACATGCCAACGGTCGATCTCATCGCGCGCGAGTCCAACAACGACGTGACCGGCACCACCAGTCTGTACGACCCGACCGGTGCTTCCCTCTCGTATCCGGCAAACTCCTCCAGCCGCGATCGCCAGATCAGTCTGCAGGTGACCGTGCCATTGTTCAGTGGCGGCGCTGTGGCCTCCCGGGTCCGTCAGGCGTCCTATCAGCATCGGGCGGCCCACGAGCGGCTTGAGCGGGTTGCGCGCGCCACCGAGCGCGGAACCCGCGACGCCTATCTCGGCGTCATCAGCGAAATCTCGCGGGTCAAGGCACTCAAGCAGTCGGTCGAGTCCAGCAAGATTGCGCTGTCCGCGACGGAGGCGGGTTATGAGGTCGGCACCAGAACGGCCGTGGACGTCTTGCTTGCGCGCCAGCGCCTGCTCGACACCCAGACCAACTACGCGAAGAGCCGTTATGACTACCTGCTGAACGTCCTGACCCTGGAACAGTACGCAGGCACCTTGGACGAGCGTTCCGTCGAGAGAATCAACACGCTGCTCGACCGCACCGTCACCGTCCGCATGGAGGAGCTGCGGTGATCCGACCGACCCCTTCACCAGCCCTTCCTCCTCCTTCGACGGAGAGCGGTCAGGCCGGCGCCGAGGACGAAGCGCAGCGGCTTGGCGGCCACGGGCTGGTAGGTGACAGGCGTCACGACGGCTTCGGTGGTTTGCGCCTGGGCCGCGGCCATCGATGCCAGGGCGAGCGTCAGTGCGAGTGCGATTTTCTTCATGTGTTTTCTTATGTGTTTGTTCTCTGGGCGGCACTGCGCGGGCTTGCGCATTCCGCAGGCGTCATTGTAAAG
>CAXBRZ010000223.1:0-4825 GCA_963978075.1 uncultured bacterium
ACTCCCATTGTTTTAAGGTCAATTCTTAATCCAGTTTTAATTAATGGCAGGTTGTATTCTAAAATTCGTTTTTTCATGTGATCTTAATTGAAATACAACTTGATAATTTCGCAAAGCACGCGCCGTTTTTTATCGAAAATGGCGGAGACCTCCCCAGCCATCTGGATTCGGCGACGCAGGACAAAGTGAAGGATGTCGTGGCCCGCGTGCTCCCGTACTGGCACGACGTGATCGAACCGGTTGTGCGTTCGGGCCGGACGGTGCTCATCAGTGGGCACGGCAATTCGTTGCGGGCGATGCTCATGGAGTTCGACGGCATCTCGCCGGACGACATCGCCGAGGTCAACATCCCGACCGGAGTGCCGCGCGTCTACGAGTTCGACGACGCGATGCGCGTCACGCGGGCCGAGTATCTCGGTGATCCGGATTTTGTCTCCATGCCGCTCGGCCGGTTGCTCAGTGCCGACTATGCAGCGGGCATGGCCACGTCGATCCGCTTGGATCGCGCCACTGCTTCGGATGCCTTGCGGCCCGTGCCGGAGGAGACCGAAGGCCCGCACACGACGCATTTCTCGGTCTTGGATGCCGGAGGCAACCGCGTCGCGGCGACGATCTCCGTCAACCTCTTCTTCGGCGCCACTTACATGGTTCCAGGCACCGGATTTCTCCTCAACGACACGATGGACGACTTCTCCATTGCCGCAGGCAAACCCAACGCGTTTCAGCTGGTGGGGGCTGCCGCCAATGCGGTGGGGCCTGGAAAGCGTGCGTTGTCGAGCATGACGCCGACCTTTGTGGAGAGTCCGCGCGGCTTGCTGATCATCGGCTCTCCCGGCGGCAGTACGATCATCTCGAACGTCCTGTTCGGGATCCTCGGCTGGTTCGATGGCATGAGCGCGGTGGACATCGTCGCGATGCCGAGGATTCATCATCAGTATCTGCCCGATGTGGTGACGCTTGAGCCCGGGGCCCTTGATCCTGCGGCACGCGCGGCGCTGGAGCGCCGCGGGCACCGACTCGTCGAAGGCCGCAACAGTTGGGGCAATACGCAGGTGATCACCTGGGATTACCGTACCGGCGAAATCGTGACGGCGTCGGATCCGCGAGGCTTTGGTGCCGGACTTGTCTACTGAGTGACCCTGCCCTGCGCCACGCGCATCAGCGCTGGCAGGTCGAGCACCAGTACGTCGAGCGTTGGGCGAGCACCTTGTGGGTGATGGGCGTGCTGCAACGCCGGCATGCCTTGCCGGCACGCTCGTAGACAAAAAGCCGTTGGCGGAAGTAGCCGGGATTCCCTTCCGGATCCACATAGTCACGCAACGTCGTCCCGCCGACCTCGATGGCGTCGCCAAGGACCCTCTTGACCTCGCCGGCCAGGCGCATGCACTCCGCCTGTGTCAGCTTGCCGGCCATCTTGGTGGGCCGGATACCGGCATGGAAAAGGGACTCGCTGGCGTAGATATTGCCGACACCCACGACATGCGCCGCGTTCATGAGAAAAATCTTGATCGGTGTTTTGCGGCGCCGGCTGGTCTGAAACAGATGCCTGCCGTCGAAGTCCTCCGACAGCGGCTCGGGACCGAGACCGGCGAGGAGAGGGTGGGCGAGCGGGTCCCCTTTCACGAGGTGCATGCTGCCGAAGCGGCGTGGGTCGTTGAATCGGACCGCGCGGTCGTCGCCAAGTTGCAGTTCCACATGGTCATGCAGTCGCAGCGGCAGGCTGGCCGGGGCCACCCGCAGGCTGCCCGACATTCCAAGGTGGATGATGAGGGTGCCGCGGTCCGTAATGACGAGAAGATATTTGGCCCTGCGTTCCAGCCGCTCGATCCGGGCACCCGTCAGTCGCAGTGGCAGGTCGGCCTCGATCGGCCAGCGCAGACGCGGTTCGTGGACCCGCACCGCCGAGATGCTCTGGCCCGTCATGGCGTCGAGCAGTCCGCGGCGCGTGGTTTCGACTTCCGGAAGTTCGGGCATGGTCGACGCTCCTGGGCGGATGGGCGACCGAGGGAGCCCACCGCGCGGCGGGCAGGGGATGCGGACGTTGAGGTCCGGCATCAGCCCCCTTGGGGGGAGGCGGAGCGCCGGACAGTCCTGCCCGGCGCCGAACCCTTACTTGATCTTCGCTTCCTTGTACGCCACGTGCTTGCGCACGACGGGGTCGTACTTCTGCACTTCCATCTTTTCAGGATGGAGGCGCTTGTTCTTGGTCGTCGTGTAGAAGTGGCCGGTACCGGCGCTGGAGACGAGCTTGATCTTGTCACGCATGGGGTGGTTCCTCGGGCGGCGTTAGACGGTCTCGCCGCGGGCACGCATCTTGGCCACGACGTGCGCGACGCCGTGCTTTTCGATGGTGCGCAGGCCCTGGGTGGAAACGCGCAGGGTCACCCAGCGGCTCTCTTCCTCGATCCAGAAACGCTGCGTGTGCAGGTTCGGCAGGAAGCGACGACGACGCTTGTTGTTGGCGTGCGACACGGAATTGCCGACCGTCGGCTTCTTTCCGGTGATCTGACAGACTCGGGACATGGCAAAAATCCTGATGCGGCCGAAAGAAGCCGCAGAGCCGACTATTTAACCACCGCTCGGCGCCTGTTGCAATCACCTATGGCGACCGGGTCGCAGGGTTCCGAGGCTAGGACGGCGCCCGGCCTCCTCAGGATCCCGCTGTCGGTCAAGGAACCGCGATGGCCGCCTGCCGGGACCTTGAGCCAAGAGACGGCAGGGCAACATCGATCTGGGACCGTAATTCTTTGTGAAACAGTTAATTAAGAGATTTTTGGTGGTCGCCAGAGTGGTGGCGGCCTGGTGGGGTGGCCGGGTTTTATCGCGCTTCCGTGCGGGGGCGTCTCCAAAATCCAGCCCCGTTCATCCGTCGTCCGCACCCGTTGGGTTGAATCGCAGGATGGCTGCACGGGTATGCGCGCCGTGTCCTACAGCAGGCCTCGTTCCGCCAGACTGACGCAGGTCCCCTCGCCCACGATGACATGGTCAAGCACGCGGATGTCCACGAGTTCCAGTGCCTCGCGCAGGCGGCGTGTGATGACGTGGTCGGCATCGCTTGGCTCCGCCATCCCGGACGGATGGTTGTGGGCGAGGATGACGGCGCAGGCGCGCACCTCGAGCGCCCGCCGCACGACTTCCCTGGGGTGCACCTGGGCGCTATCCACCGTTCCGCGGAACATGGGTTCGAAGCTGGTCACCCGGTAGCGGCTGTCGAGGAAGATGAGACAGAACGATTCGTAATCCAGGTCCCTCAATTCCGTCCGCAGGAAATCCTGGGCCCGTCGTGGGTCGGTCAGGCTCGGACCGGACAGAAATTCCTCGCGGTGGTGCCGGCGGGCCAGTTCCAGCACGACCCGCAACTGCGCCAGCCGCGCAGGACCGATGCCGGGTTGCCGCTCCAAACGATCGTTGGGCGCGCGCAAGACCCCCCGCAATGAGCCGAACTCGGCGAGCAGACCGTACGCGAGGCCGAGTGCGCCGTCGCGGGTGCCGCCGCCCCCGAGCCAGATGGCCAGCAGTTCGGCCTCGCTGAGGATCGTAGGTCCGCCGACGGCGAGGCGCTCGCGGGGATTCGGCAGGGAATGGCAGTCGCGCAGATACATGGGGGGATTTTCGGGTCTGTGCGCGGTGGGCGTGAGCGCAGAAAGTGACGTCTTCATCCACAAATTCAGCGATCGGCACATGGGGCCATAACTGCCGGTTCTGACGATTTTCCCGCCCACTGGTTGGCCGCGGTCCGCCCGCCGTTGATAATGGTGCGATGACTGCGACAGCAACGTTCACGGCTCCTCGACGCATCCTGCTCGGTGTGACCGGCGGTATCGCGGCCTACAAGGCGGCGGACCTGGTTCGCCGGTTGCGCGAGGGTGGTGCCGAAGTCCAGGTCATCCTGACCGAGGGCGCCACCCGGTTCATCACGCCGATGACCTTCCAGGCGCTGTCCGGCCGTCCGGTGCGTGTGGGCCTGTGGGATGAGGCGGCCGAAGCGGCGATGGGGCACATCGAACTGGCCCGCTGGGCGGATCTGCTGCTCGTCGCGCCCGCCAGCGCCGATTTTCTGGCCCGCCTCGCGGCCGGCATGGCCAATGACCTGCTGGCAACGACCTGTCTTGCCACGACCGCACCGATTGCGGTGGCGCCTGCCATGAACCAACAGATGTGGGCTGCCCCCGGCACTGCCGAGAATGTGGCGATCCTGCGTGCGCGCGGCGTGCGCGTACTGGGGCCTGGCGTGGGTTCGCAGGCGTGCGGCGAGGTCGGTGCCGGCAGGATGCTCGAGCCGGCGGACATTGCAGTGCAGGTGCTCAAGCCGCCACCGCCCAGCGAGGGTCCGCTGTCGGGACGACATGTGGTGGTGACGGCCGGACCGACCCGGGAACCCATCGATCCGGTGCGGTTCTTGTCGAACCGCAGCTCGGGCAAGATGGGCTATTCGATCGCGCGCGCGGCACTCGACGCCGGCGCGCAGGTCACGATCGTCAGCGGGCCGGTTGCGCTCGCGGCGCCCACTGGCGCACGCATCGAGCGCGTCGAAGGGGCGAACGAAATGTTCGAGGCGGTGAAGAAACACGCGAAAGCGGCGGACATATTCATCGCCGTCGCCGCAGTCGCCGACTATCGCGTTGCCAAGACGAGCAAACAGAAGATCAAGCGCACCGACGACAATCTCACGCTGACGCTGGTGCCGAACCCCGATATTCTCGCGTGGGTCGCCGCGCTGCCGAAACCGCCGTTCTGCGTGGGCTTTGCCGCAGAGAGCCAGAAGCTCACCGAGTTCGCGGACGCCAAGCGCCGCCGCAAGAAAGTGCCGCTGATGGTGGCGAAT
>CAXBRZ010000224.1:0-4822 GCA_963978075.1 uncultured bacterium
ACCCCGCGCGGTGAGCCTGACTCAGCCGACCGAGCTTGGAACTGTTTATAGCTTGCCTGAACTTGAAGCTTGGTCGCGATTTTGTCGGGAGAAAAATCTTATGTTTCATATTGATGGCGCTCGACTAGCCAACGCGGCCGCCACTTTCTCGAAGAGCTGCCGGGCCTGGTCGGTGGCGAAGACGTGGAGCACGCTGATCATGAGCGCCGCGTCCCAGCCCGTGGAGTCCAGCCCGCTTCTGAGTCCGTTTGAGCATTTTCCGGCGACCGTATCTGCCGAGCAGGCGGGCGCACTTCGTGCAAGAGCAAGTGCAGTGGTCCGCGACCGCATCAGGCCGGCACAGGAAAAGATGGTGCGTTTTTTTGAAGATGAATACGTGCCGGGGGCGAGAACGAGCACAGGTGCACGCAGCCTGCCAGACGGAGAGGCTTACTACCCTTTTCTGATCCGGCGCTCCACGACGCTGCCTCTTTCGCCGGAAGAGGTTGAAAAGCTCGGTCGGGATGAAGTGCAGCGGCTGTCGGGAGAGATGGAGGCTGCCATGCGCGCCACCGGTTGGCAGGGGTCGCTGCAGGAGTTCATCGCGATGCTCCGCGCGGACCCGCGCTTCTATGCGAAGGACCTGCCGACGTACGTGGAAAAGGGCAGTGAGGTCGGCAAAAGGGTGGACGCGCTGTTGCCACGCTGGTTTGGCAAGTTGCCGCGGCTCACCTGGGGCATCCGGCGCAAGCCTCCCGAAGCAGAGGCGACCTCGAGCGGTTACGACCTCGGGGACCCCGAGAAGGGCGTGTCCGGTTCCGTGGTCATCGGCTCGAAGTCTTATCTCGAGCCGCTGTTCTCGTTGCCCTCCTGGATCCTGCACGAAGGCGTCCCGGGCCATCACCTGCAGATTGCGCTGGCGCAGGAGCGCCTTGATTTGCCGCCCTTCCGGCGCAGGGATGACATTACGGCCTTCGTTGAAGGCTGGGCCCTTTATTCAGAACATTTGGGCGAGGAAATGGGGGTCTATCGCGACCCCTATGAGCATTTCGGCCGGCTGGCATTCAACATCTGGCGGGCCTGCCGGCTCGTCATGGACGTAGGCATCCACTGGCACGGGCAATCCCCCGCGGAGGCCGAGCAATGCTTGCTTGACCACACCACCCTGCCCCGGGGTACGGCGGACTACGAGACAGCGCGTTACACCGCCTGGCCGGCGCAAGCGTTGGCTTACAAGATTGGCGAACTGCGGATACTCGGGATTCGGCGTCGGGCCGAGTCGGCACTGGGCGCGCACTTTGACGTGCGCGCTTTTCATGACCGGTTGCTCGACGACGGCCCGCTGCCGCTTCCCTTGCTCGAGCAGCGCATGGACCGCTGGGTCGCAGAGCGGCAGAGACACGCCGGCCACTGAAGCACCTCGAACGGGATTCGGACGATAATTTTGACCGGCTGGCCAATCTCCTGCGCCAGGCTCCGGATACGCATTGCCCGCGCTAGCCAGCGCTGCTCTTTAGGGTCAGAATCCGGGCATCGGAGCAAAACTATTCCAATTCTTCCGGGGAGACTAACCTATGACTTACCTTTCAAGGCCTGTGGCCCTCCTGACCATCCTGCTCGCCTCATTTGTGGCCCAAGCGCAACAGGCGCCGAACGGGCCGCAGAAGCCATCCACGCCCTCGGCCAGCGGCTCCATGGAGGAGACGGTGGTGACGGGAACGCGCCGTGAGGGCCGCACGGTCCTCGAGTCCTCCGCCGCCATCGATGTCCTGTCTGGCGAGGACCTCGCCATGCAGACCACGGCCAACATGCTCGACACGCTCTCGAACGCGGTACCGAGCTTCACTGTTGGCCAGAACTCGATTTCCGACGCTTCGAGTTTTGTCCGCGCGCCCTCCTTGCGTGGACTTCCCGGTGACGAGTTGCTCGTCATGCTCAACGGCAAGCGCCTCAACCGTGCCTCGCTGGTGCAGGTCTACCAGGGCGGCGAAACCGAACTTTCCTTCGGTTCGCAGGGTCCCGATCTTGCCTCCATTCCGTCGATTGCCATTCGGTCACTTGAAATCCTCAAGGACGGCGCTTCGGCCCAGTACGGCTCGGACGCCATCGCAGGCGTTCTGAACTACCAGTTCCGCGAGAACGCCTCCGGCTTTGAGGCCACCGCCCGCTACGGTGAATACATCACGGGCATTTTCCCCAAGGACGGCGCGGACAGGGAACTGGCATTCAACTGGGGACTGCCCCTTGGCAACGGCGGATTCCTCAATCTGTCGGCCGAGTACGCCAGCAACGAGCAGACGATACGCAACGCCACGCGCCCCTCCGCGCTGGCGTTCGCGGAAACCTATCCAGAACTCGCCTCCCAGCTGCCGCATTACCCGGGTCCCGTGCAGGAATTCGGCACGCCGCCGTCGGAAAGCATCAAGGCATTCATCAACAGTGCGCTGCCACTGGGCAACGGCGACAAGATCTACTTCTTCGGCAACTACGCGCACATCGCGGCGAACGAAAGCTTCAACTATCGCCTGCCCACGGATGTGACGGACAGTTACGGCAACGAGTTCAGTCGCAATTACAATTTCTACGACATCTATCTCGATCCCTGCACCAGTGCCTACAGCGGGTGTCCGGCCGGCGGATTCATCAACAATTCGCACACCTACAACTTTGCCAGCATGTATCCGGCAGGATTCACGCCCCGCTTCTACGGAACGACCATCGAACGTTTCGCCGCGGTGGGATACAAGGGCAAGTCGTCATCCGGCATGACGTACGACTTCGCGCTGACGAGCGGGCACAACGAGCTTTCACTGGGACTGCGCAACACGCTCAATCCGTCCCTCGGACCGGATTCCCCCAAGACCTTCAACGATGGCGCCTTTGTGCAGGATGAATACACCGCAAGCCTCGATGTCACGATGCCGTGGAAGGTTCCTGGATTCGTGGCACCGGTCTCTGTCGCTGCGGGCATCGAACTGCATCATGAAAAGTACTCGCAGAAAGCCGGTGACGCCGCCTCTTTCGCTGCGGGTCCTTACGCATATCAACCGCTCTATGACTGCGTCGGCACTGTCTGTACCCCCACTCTGGACTCCAATGGCGATCAGGTCATTGCCACCAAGTCGACGGCTTCCAACGGCTACGGCGGCAATGTCTCCACCTTCAGCGCATCGACGCGCAACACGGCTGCCTATGTAGACCTTGAAGGCGACCTCACCGATCGGCTCACCCTGGGCGTGGCCGGCCGATACGAGAACTACTCGACCTTCGGATCGACAACGCTGGGCAAGTTCCAGGTCCGCTACACGCTGACTGACGCTCTGGCGCTTCGAGCCACCATCAGCAACGGCTTCCATGCTCCGACGGCGGGACAGCAAAACGTGCAGACGGTGTCGACCACCTTCACCAGTTTCGGCTCACAGGTGGAGATCGGCACATACCCGGTCGACAGCGCGATCGCGAAATATTACGGCTCCCGTACGATCAAGCCCGAGACGTCGACGAATTTCAGCGCGGGCCTCGTGTACAACCCCGGCGATCATTTCACGGCGACACTTGATGCCTACCAGATTGACGTGCGCAACCGCATCACGATCAGTCGCTCGTACGAAGTCACGCTGGCGGACATCCAGGCCCAGCCGGCCCTCTCCTATGTCGGCGAAGGCGGGTCGGTCCAATATTTCACCAACGGTTTCAGCACCCGCACCAAGGGCGTGGATCTCATCCTGACGAAATCGGCCCAGCTGCCGAATGACGCCACTCTTTCGGCCACATTGGCCTACAACTACAACAAGACGGACGTCACCGCTCGCGACACCTCGGTCGTGGGCGATTACCAAGTCGTCGACATCCAGCACTACGCGCCCAACAGCCGCGTCAACACGACCTTTGCCTACACTCAGGGCAAGCTCACGGTCGGGGTGCACGAAAACTATTACGGCACCCATCGGGATGAGTTCGACTATCCGGGCCAGTTGTTCGGAGCAAAGCTGACGACGGATCTCGATATCGCCTACGAGGTGATGCCGAAGGTGGTGTTCGCCGTCGGCGCCCGAAATCTGCTCAACGCCTTCCCCGACCGCATCAAGAACAACGATGACGTCGGCAACACCATCTACCAGAGCACCCACAGCCTTTGGGATGGTGAGTTTTATCCGCGCGGCGGCGGTCCTTTCGGTTACAACGGCCGCTTCGTCTACGCACGGATTGGCGCGAAGTTCTGACGCCATCGTTCACCGGGCGGCGCTTCGCCACCCGGTGACCTCCGCCAGACACGGTTGACGGTCGGTTGAGCGCAACCCGGTCCGCAGCCCTCCCCGAGCGATCCTCACTACCGGCCGCCAATTCCGCGCGGTAGGATCAGCCGATCTTTCTCGCGGAGAGTTCCGATGCCCAGCCCCGTCCTTCGGCGTGCGCTCCCGGCGCTCGGCGCGCTGTTCATGTGCGCGCTGACGTCAGACCCTCTGGCCGCCGATCGTTTTTCCATCGAGCAAGTCATCAGCGCTCCGTTTTCCAGCGATCTCACCGGATCGCAGGACGGACAGTCCATCGCGTGGGTCAATCGTACGCTTGGTGTTCGCAATGTGTGGTTGTCGACGGTCCGGCCCGGGGGCGGACGCGACAGCCGTCGGCTGACGCATTATTCGGCTGATGACGGACTCGACATCGGCGATATCGCTTTTGTACCGGGTCGGGACCTTGTCGCGTACGTTCGGGGAGGAGACCTCGAGTACCCGGACAAACCCGCCGCCAACCCTGCCAGCCTGAGCCAGGGTGCCAGCCACGAGATTTTCCTGGTCTCCACCCGGGGCGGCGACCCTGTTCGAGTGGGAGAAGGGCATGC
>CAXBRZ010000225.1:0-4743 GCA_963978075.1 uncultured bacterium
ATCATCGCGCCGCTCGTGCTCTCGACCCTGACCGTCGGAATTGCGCACATGGGCGATCCTGGGCGACTTGGCCGGGTGGGGGCGCGGACCTTGGCGTGGTTCATACTCGCCTCGCTGATCTCGCTGGCTCTGGGTCTTGTGATGGTGACGTGGCTGGCGCCTGGCGTCGGCGCGGGATTTACGCTGCCTGCCAGCGGCGCTGACAGTGGCGTGCATGCCGCCGCCATTACGCTCAAGGATTTTGTAACGCACCTCGTGCCCAAGTCGATCGCAGAGGCCATGGCGGCCAACGAGATTCTGCAGATCGTCGTCTTTTCTGCGTTTCTCGGTACCGCATTGGCTGCGCTGGGCACGCGCGTTGAGCGGCTCGTCGGTCTCTTGGAGGATCTCGCGCAGGGCATGCTGAAGATGACCGGTTACGTGATGCTTTTCGCCCCGGTGGCCGTGTTTTGCGCCATCACAGCGGTCGTGGCGCAGCACGGATTTTCGGTGCTCGCGACCTACGGACGGTTTGTCGGCGGGTTCTATCTGTCATTGCTGATCTTGTGGGGCGTGCTGCTGCTGATGGGCAGCGCGGTACTCGGACGCCGGGTATTGTCGCTGGTCCCACTGTTGCGGGAACCAGTCCTGCTGGCGTTCTCGACTGCCAGTTCCGAGGCGGCCTACCCGAAGACGCTGACTCAACTTGGCCGTTTTGGTGTTTCCGACCGGATCGCGAGCTTTGTCCTGCCGCTTGGCTATTCGTTCAATCTCGACGGCTCGATGATGTACTGCACGTTTGCAACGCTGTTCATCGCGCAGGCGTACGGAATTGCCCTGTCGCTCTCACAGCAGGTCACGATGCTGTTGCTGTTGATGGTGACCAGCAAAGGTATGGCTGGCGTGCCCAGGGCGTCGCTGGTGGTCATCGCCGCGACGCTTGCGCACTTCAACATTCCCGAGGCAGGTCTGGTACTGATTCTGGCGGTCGACCAGTTTCTTGACATGGGTCGCAGTGCGACGAATGTCATTGGAAACTCGGTTGCCACTGCAGTGGTGGCGGCGTTCGAGGGCGAACTGGCTGCGCCGGAAGCGGCGCAGCCAAACGGATGACGTGTCAGGGAAGCACGATTTCCGTTGTGAATACGACGCGCGCCGTACCACTGATCACGATCTGGGTTGGCTGACCGTCTGCGACGGACACCTCGATGTCGACCACGCCTGGGCGGTTCATGCTGCTGCCCTGGTGCCCGCGCAGACGGGCCTTGCCGTCCTGCACGGATAAAAGGCCATGCGTGACCAGATAGGCGCCTAGCATGCCGTGTGCATTGCCGCTGACGGGGTCTTCGGCGATGCCGAGCACGGGCGAAAAGAGGCGTGCCTCAAAGGTGCCGGGACCGTGCGCATCCCGCACGAACAACAGATATCCGTCCGCGCCGACGTGCGGCGTCATGCGCTTGAGCGCTTCGAGGTCCGGTTCCAGGGAAGCCAGCAATTCGGTGGAGCGCAGACCGATCATGAGGCGCGTCGTGGCGCGTTTGGTCACAAGTATCGGGCACTTGGGATCCAGCGCGGCCGTGTCTATGCCGAAGATGTCGAGCAGTTCGCCCTTCTGCTCGGCAGAAATTGGCGGCAGGCACGAGGGAGGTGGAATGGTTACCGCGACGTGCGGGTTCTCGGCGGAGCCGCTTACCGTCACCGGTTGAATGCCGGAGCGCGATTTCTGGCGCAGGGTGCCTGCGCCAGCAAGGCCGGCCGCGAGGCGGGCGACATGGGCGGCCACGGTTGCATGCCCGACGAATCCGGCCTCGTGCTTGGGGGTGAAGAACCGAAGCACGAGGTCATGGTCTTCAGCCGTCGGCGGCAGTACGAACGCGGAATCGGAATTGTTCAACTCGCGCGCGAGCGCCTGCATCTCGGCCTCGGTGAGGATTTCCGCGCCGAGCACCACACCGGCAGGGTTGCCGGCAAATAGTGTCTCGGTGAACACGTCGACCTGATAGACCTTGACCGACCGTTGCGCCATGGGGCAAAACCTCGCTTGGAACAGGCGTCTATCCTATCAGCCCTCGCCGACAGGCGTCTGCTGACTGACTCCGAGGTGAATGTGACGATTGCGGATCTGCTGGCCGGCATCGGGCGCTGGTGGGGGAACCTGTCTGCGCTGGAGCCATGCGCGGCGCTGCTGGGCGTTGTCTACGTGCTGCTGGCCGTGCGCGAGTCACGCTGGTGCTGGATTTTTGCTATTGCCAGCACGGTGTTGTACCTGTCGGTGTTTGCCGCCGCCCGGCTCTACATGCAGGCCGGCCTGCAGGCTTTCTTCATCGCCGCCGCCCTCTACGGCTTCATCGCCTGGCGCCGGGGTCCGGCCGAGCGGCCGGTGCGAAATAGCCGCCCGAGCATGCATGTGCTGTTGGCCGGGGTGACCTTGGTGCTGGCGGCGGTGACGGCCAGCATCCTCGCGGCGGAAACCCACTCGCAGGATCCTTTTCTGGATGCGCTGACGACCTGGGCGAGTGTCACGGCGACAGTGCTGCAGGCGTACAAATACCGGGAAAACTGGCTATGGTGGATCGCCATTGACCTGCTGATCGCGTGGTTGTGCCTGCGACAGGGGTTGCCTTTGACGGCGGCGCTATTTGTTCTCTATGTCTGCCTTGCGGTGTTGGGCTGGAGGTCGTGGAAGATACCGCGGGTTGTCCCGTGAGCGGTCATGAGCGGATCGCGGCGATCCTGCAACGCTTTGAGGCGGGTCGACAGGCCCTCAGGGGGCCTATTGTTTGTCGGGCAGTCGTTGGGAGCACCGTCAACTCGATCTTCCGGGTCTCAGGCACTGGGATGGATTGGGCCGTTCGGGTGGCCGTCGGGCCTGACGATTGCCTCAAGGTCGATCGGTTGGCGGAGTACCTCGCCCACGAGACGGCGGCGCGGTCGCGGTTGGCCCCGGCGGTCGTGTATTCGGATCCTCCTGCCGGGGTGATGGTCTGCCAATGGATCGATACTCCCTCGGGTGGCGCCGGCCTTTTCGAGTCGGATGCGGGACTTCGCCGGATCGGTGACACCCTCCGCCGCCTGCACGGGGTGCCCCTGCCCGTGGGGCTGCGGGAGGTCAATGCCTATGCCGCGGCGCAGGCCTACCTGCCTGATCCGAAGGTCGGTTCCGGTCCTATTCCCCGCGCGCTTTACCCAAGGTTGCTGGCGAGTTGTGGTCCTGAAGACGCCCCTTGCGCGCCGCGCTTCTGCCACAACGATCTGCACGGCGGCAATGTACTGGACGACGGGCAGCTTTGGTTGCTCGACTGGGAGTATGCCGGCGCCGGTGATCCGCGCTTCGATCTGGCCGGCGTCGTCGCCTACCATGATCTTGACCGGACAGCCACCGAGTCCCTGTTGCAGGGCTACGGGGAGTATTCGGCCAGCGACCTCGATCGGTGGGTATTCCTGTTCGACATCGTCCGTAGCCTCTGGATGGATGTGGCCGATGCGTGGCACACGCTACCCGAGCCCCGCCGGCGCGCGCTCTTGGCACGCCTCGGGCGGTAGGACGTCGCCCGACCGACTGGTCCTTTGCTTCGCGGGTCGTTACCATGCGGCCGCGCCGGCATGGACCGGCCGTGATTTTTGACTGGGAGAGAAGGCAATGGCTGAGATGGTCGTGACGGATCGGTCGGGCAAAGAACACCGCGTGACCGGCCGAGCGGGCAGTTCCGTGATGGAAACCCTGCGTGACGGAGACTTCGACATGGCCGCGATCTGCGGCGGCATGTGTTCCTGTGCGACCTGCCATGTCTATGTGGACGAGACATGGCTTGCCAGGTTGCCGGCCGCTCAGGGTGACGAAATCGAACTGCTGCGCGAACTGGGCAGTTACAAGCCCACCTCACGGCTATCCTGCCAGGTCACCTTCACGGATGCTCTGGATGGCCTGAAGCTGGCCGTCGCACCGGACGAGTAAGACCGCGGACGGCGAGACCGCCCGCGCTCACTTTTTCTCGGTTTGCCGCGCGACTGCTTCGGCTGCTGCAGCGATCGCGGCGGGATCGCCCAGGAACCGCCTGCCGCGGGACGTGAGATCAGGCGCAAGGTCATAGACGATCGGTACGCCTGTGGGGATGTTGAATTCGAGGATCTCGGCCTCGCTCATCCCGTCAAGCATCTTCACCATGGCGCGCAGGCTATTGCCGTGCGCAAAGATGAGGACGTTCCGACCCTCGCGCAGCATCGGCGCGACCTGTTGTTCCCAGAGTGGTTCTACACGCGCGAGAGTGTCCTTGAGTGACTCGGTCGCCGGCAGAAATGCGGCATCAAGGTCACGATATCGCCGGTCCTGACGCGGGTGGCGCGGGTCGTCGAGGGCGAGCGCAGGCGGTGGAATGTCGTAGCTGCGTCGCCAGATCTTGACCTGTTCAGCGCCATGCTTGGCAACCGTCTCCGCCTTGTCGAGGCCTTGCAGGGCGCCGTAATGACGCTCGTTCAGGCGCCAGCTCCGCTGTACCGGCAGCCAAAGTCTTTCCATGGTGTCGAGCGCCAGGTTCGCGGTGCGGATCGCACGGACTAACACCGATGTGAAGACTTGGTCGAATTCGATGCCTTCGGCCGAGAGCAGCCGTCCGGCTTCCGCCGCCTCGGCGCGACCCTGTTCTGTCAGATCGACGTCAGTCCAGCCCGTGAACAGGTTCTTGAGGTTCCAGTCGCTCTGTCCGTGGCGTACCAACGCCAGTATTCCTGCTTTTCCGCTCACACAAAATCCTCCGCCGTCGACGC
>CAXBRZ010000226.1:0-4740 GCA_963978075.1 uncultured bacterium
GGGCAAGCGTCGTCTTGCCCGTCCCTGGCGGCCCCCACAGGATCATCGAGTGCAGGGATTGCCCTTCAAGCAGGCGCCGCAACGGCTTGCCCGGCCCCAGCACGTGGCTCTGGCCGATGAAGTCATCGACCCCTTGCGGGCGCATACGGTCAGCCAAGGGACGATAGGGCGGTTTCGTCATGAGCGACGCCCTCAGCGTCCGGCGCCGGGCGAAGGGAACCTCCGCCGTTCGAGCGCCGCCATCCACCCCCCCACGCCCGCATAGGCAAGGGCCAGCGCGAGCAGCGCTCCGAGTGCATCCGCACCCTCATCGGCCCAGTCTCCCTGTCGCGTCTCGGTGAAGGACTGCAGGATCTCAAGAACACCGCCCAGCACGACGGCGCCAAGGAAGACGGCCCAATAATGCCGACGTCCCACCATCCCCAGAAACCAGAGGCTCACTGAGGCGTATCCGACGAAGTGCTGGAGTTTGTCCGGCACGCGCTCGAGCCCCGGTGCGCCATGCGGCCACAGACTGAGGACGAAGGCCAGCAGAACGCCGAACAGCCCGACGCCCAGCCACATACGGCGTAGCCGCAGCGGCAGCATCAGTGCGCGCCGATAACGTCTACGCCTGCAGGCGGCGTGAACGTGAACATTGAGTCCTTGAGCACAGGATTGCGCTCGATCTTCGCAAGATCCACCGTGGTGCGCTGGTTCAGACGGTCGACAAACTCGAGCCGTCGAATCTCCTCACCGGCAAGACCGATGCGGATCTCGCGAAAGTCACCATCCGCCTGGCGCGGCACGAGCACCGCCATCTCAAGCCCGCCGATGATCCCCGCCCCGTGCACCGTGTAATGGTCGGCGACCCTGGACTCGCCGGACAGGATCATTGCCGGCGTCTGGGCGAGCACATCGCGTACCTTGCGCACCGTCGCCTGCTCAAGCTCCGGGTCATACATCCAAAGGCGCTCACCGTCACAGACGATCAATTGCTGCGGCAGGGTGTAGTCCCAGCGGAACCGGCCGGGCTTCTTCACCGTAAACGTACCCTTCGCGATCTCCGGCGCGCCGGCCTCTGTGCGGCGCAGTTCCTGCACGAACTCGGCACGCACGGATTTGAGGGAGGACAAAGACCTCTCCAGGCGGGCGGAAATGCCACCGTCCTCCGCCATCGCCGTGTTGACGGCGAACACGGCGAGCAGCACCGCGGCGATGCGCGCGATCATTCGTCTCCACCCGGCGCACGCATGAGCACCGCGCGGTTGCCGTTGGACTCAAGCGGCCCGACGAGGCCCTCTGCCTCCATCTGCTCGACCAGCCGTGCCGCCCGGTTGTAGCCGATCTTGAGGCGTCGCTGCACGCCTGACACTGAAGCCTTGCGGGATTCGGCAACGATGCGCACCGCCTCGTCATAGAGCGCGTCCCGCTCGCTGTCGCCCCCCGCTCCCTCGCCGCCGGAGTCCTCGCCGGGCAGCCCGGGCACCGGACCACGCGGTCCCTCCAGTACAGACTCGTCGTACTCCGGCTGGTGTGTCTTCAGCGCGGCAACCACGCGGTGCACTTCGGGATCATCGACAAAGGCACCATGGATCCGCACCGGCAGGGACGTTCCGGGCTGCAGGTACAGCATGTCGCCATTGCCGAGCAGCGACTCGGCGCCGCTCTGGTCCAGAATCGTCCTTGAGTCCACCTTGGCGGAGACCTGGAAGGCGATGCGGGTCGGAATATTGGCCTTGATGAGACCGGTGATGACGTCCACCGACGGACGCTGGGTTGCCAGAATGAGATGGATGCCGGAGGCGCGTGCCTTTTGCGCCAGACGCGCGATCAGTTCTTCCACCTTCTTGCCCACGATCATCATCAGATCGGCAAGTTCGTCGATCACGACCACGATGTACGGCAGATGCCTGCAGGGCGGCACGTTGCCCGTCGCAGGGTCGAGCAAATCCTTCTCGCCCGACTGCAGGCGCTGTACCAAGACCGGATCCGGAATGGGCTTGCCGCTGGCGGCCGCATCCTTCACCTTCTTGTTGTAGCCGGCGATGTTGCGCACACCGAGTGCCGCCATCAACTGGTAGCGACGCTCCATTTCGGCGACGCACCAGCGCAGCGCGTTGGCAGCCTGCTTCATGTCGGTCACGACCGGCGCCAGCAGGTGCGGGATACCCTCGTAAACGGAGAGTTCCAGCATCTTCGGATCGACCATGATCAAGCGCACGTTCTCGGCTGTCGACTTGTAGAGCAGAGAGAGGATCATGGCGTTGATGCCGACGCTCTTGCCCGAACCGGTGGTGCCGGCGATCAGCAGGTGCGGCATCTTCCCGAGATCCGCGACCACAGGCAGGCCACCGATATCCTTGCCCAGCGCCAGTGCCAGCGGCGAGGCGACATCGTCGTAGGCCTTGGAGCGCAGGATCTCGCCCAGCGTCACCATCTCGCGGCTCTCGTTGGGGATCTCAAGTCCCACGACACTCTTGCCCGGAATGTTCTCCACGACACGCACGCTGACCGCGGAGAGGGCACGGGCGATGTCCTTGGCGAGTGTCGTGATCTGACTGACCTTCACGCCAGGCGCAGGGCGCAGTTCAAACCGGGTCACCACGGGACCCGGGTGCACCGCCACGACCTCAACCTCCACACCAAAGTCGCGCAACTTGATTTCCACCAGGCGAGAGATCGCTTCCAGCGACTCGGTGGTGTAGCTCTGCACCCGCGGCGGCGGGTCATTCAGGAGCGACAGGGCCGGCAGCGCACCGCTCGACTCGCGCGCAAACGCATCCACCTGCTTTTCCTTGAGCACACGCTCGCTCTTTGCGATCACCGGCGCCGGCGGCTCAATCCGCACCTGCACCTTGTGCTCGAGTTTCTTGCGCTCCTCGCGCTTGGTTTCCTCGCGCGCCGCCTTTTTCTCGGCGCCGATCGCCCGGTCGCGTCGTGACGCCAGTCGCGCCCGGATCCATTGGTCGGTGGCCAGTACCGTCCGGCCAAGCCAGTCCATGACGGTCAGCCACGACATGCCGGTCCAGAGGGACACGGAGGCGAACCACACCGCCAGCAGCAGCAGCGTGGCGCCCAAAAATCCGAGACCCGTCAGCGCGCTGTGGCCGACCAGATCGCCAAGTATGCCGCCGGCGCCCTGCCGGTACTTCGGTGCGTTGAAGTGCAGCGTCGCCAGCCCCGCACTGGTCGACAGCGTGCCGACGAACCCGAGGCCCCGCCAGAGCAGGACGACGCGTTCGGTGACGACGGCCGAGCGGGCGCGGAAGTAAGTCCACGCGGCTGCCGCGCTGAGCAGCGGCAGCAGAAATGCCGGCGCGCCAAAAAGGCTGATGAAGAAGTCGGCAAGCCAAGCGCCGATCGGTCCGATCCAGTTGGCGACACGTCCCGGTCCGCCGGTACTGCTGAAGCCCGGGTCATCGATGTCGTAGGTGGTCAGTGCCAGCAACAGCAGCAGGGCCAGCATGCACAGCACCACGAAAGTCCCTTCGCGCACTCCGCGGGCAACCGCCTGCTGTACCCGGCTGATGCCCTCTCGTGTGCCTGATGCTGACTCCGCCAAGTTCAGACCTCAATGCAAAAATATGCCTTAACTCTATGTTACGGCACAATTTCAAGCGATTCCACCGCTCTTGCAGCAGGTGTGGCGCCCGGTGTTGCCGCGCTGCGATAAATGCAAGAATACGAGCCGCCTCCACTCGCCTGACGACCACGCCCGAAAGGACCGCCCGCCCCATGTCGACCGCCCGCCATTCGCGCCTTCTGATCCTTGGTTCCGGGCCCGCCGGATACAGTGCCGCCGTGTACGCGAGCCGCGCCAACCGCTCGCCGCTGCTCATCACCGGCTATGCGGTCGGTGGCCAACTCATGACGACCACCGAAGTCGAGAACTGGCCGGGCGATGCCGAGGGCCTCACCGGACCTGGGCTGATGCAACGGCTGCGCGAGCACGCCGAACGCTTCAACACCGAGATCGTCGAGGACCAGATCGGACGTGTGGATCTCGGCCAGAGACCGTTCAGGCTGTATGGCGACCGTGGCGAGTACACGACCGATGCACTCATCATCGCCACCGGCGCCTCCGCCCGCTACCTCGGTCTGCCGTCCGAGGAAGATTTCAAGGGACGAGGCGTCTCGGCCTGCGCGACCTGCGACGGGTTCTTCTATCGCAATCAGGATGTCGTCGTGGTCGGGGGCGGCAATACAGCCGTCGAAGAGGCGCTCTACCTGACCAAGATCGCACGCCACGTGACGCTCGTGCACCGGCGCGACCGCCTGCGCTCGGAGAAGATCCTGCAGGACCACCTGATGGCGCGCGTCGCCGAAGGCAAGGCTTCGATCCTCTGGAATCACGCGGTGCAGGAGGTCCTCGGTGACGCGTCCGGTGTCACGGGCGTGCGAGTGGCCAGCACAGACGACGGCGCTACGCGGGATCTCGCGGCTACCGGCATTTTCATCGCGGTGGGCCACACGCCCAACACCAGCCTGTTCGAAGGGCAGCTGGACATGAAGGGCGGCTACCTGATCGTCAAAAGCGGCCTTGAAGGTGAGGCCACGGCGACTTCGGTCCCGGGTGTGTTTGCCGCCGGCGATGTGGCCGACCACGTCTACCGACAGGCGGTGACGAGTGCGGGAACCGGCTGCATGGCCGCGCTGGATGCGGACCGGTATCTCGAGCGGATCGATGCGGGCGGGTAAGTGACTGTCAGGGCGGCGCGCCTCCGGGTCGTTCTTGGCGCGTCGATCGGCGCACTGGAC
>CAXBRZ010000227.1:0-4736 GCA_963978075.1 uncultured bacterium
CGATCTCCAGTTTGCGCAGGAACTCCGGCATGATGCCCACGACCTGCCCGCCGGCAGCCAAGGCACCGTCCGCCAGGGCTCCCATTACGCCCATACGGCTGCCACCGTAGATAACGGTCCAGCCAGCGCGGGCAAGCAGGGTCCCAAGGGTTCGCCCTGCCTCCCGGTAGACCGGATCGACTCCGTCGGCAGAAGCGCAATAGACACAAACCGCTCTGGATGATGCTGCCATGAGTCCCCTGAACCGCCCGCCATCTACCGGGCATTCGGATGCGACGTGCGGGAGTTTATCCGCGACACGACGGGCGGAACAATTGGCCGCGTGGATTGCGGCGACCGCGCACGCCGGGTAAAACTCCCTCCATGAGCCTCAGCGTACTCGACATCTTCAAAATCGGCATCGGCCCCTCCAGCTCCCACACGATGGGACCGATGAATGCGGCCCGTCGTTTTGTGGGCGACCTTGTCGCCCGCGGGATTCTCGGGCAAACCACCCGCGTCGGTGTGCAGCTCTACGGATCGCTGGCCCTGACGGGTCGCGGACACTGCACGGATCTTGCCATCCTGCTGGGCCTCGAGGGCAATGCGCCGGACACGCTTGAGCCCACTGAAGTCGAGCCATCCCTGCAGAGGATTCGTGGAACGAATCGTCTCCGCCTAGGCGGGAGTCACGAGATTGACTTCGACGAAGCGATCGACGTGCTGTGGCATCGGGACCAAATCCTGCCCGGTCACTCCAATGGGATGCGGTTTACTGCGTTGGGAGCCGATGATCAGAAACTCATACAGGAAGAGTACTACTCCACCGGAGGAGGGTTTGTCGCACGCGCTGACGAAATGGACATTACCCCGGGGAACCAGCATTTCGTAAGCTTGCCTCATCCTTTCGAATCGGCAGCCGATTTGCTCGGCCGGGCCCGGTCGACCGGCCTGGACCTGCATGAACTCATCCTTGCGAACGAAGATGTTTTTCGACCCCGATCGGAAACCATTGCTGCCCTCGAGCGGATCTGGACTGTCATGCAATCCTGTGTTGATCGCGGGTTCCACGGTCAGGGCATGCTGCCTGGCGTGCTCAAGGTAAAACGTCGCGCCCCCAAATTGTTCCGTCAATTGACGGAAGCATCGGCCCCCTCCCCCATGGTCGCCATGGACTGGGTGAATGCCTATGCACTGGCCGTGAACGAAGAAAATGCGGCGGGGGGACGCGTCGTCACGGCCCCCACAAACGGCGCAGCAGGAATCATTCCGGCCGTCCTGTCCTACTACCGCCGGTTCGAGTCAGGATCCAGTGAAAACGGGGTCCTGAGATTCCTGTTGGTCGGCGGGGCAGTCGGCATGCTGTACAAAATGAATGCCTCAATCTCCGGTGCCGAAATGGGCTGTCAGGGTGAGGTTGGCGTCGCTTGCTCGATGGCAGCAGCCGGACTCGTTGCCGCGCTGAACGGAACGAATGAGCAGATCGAAAATGCCGCGGAAATCGGCATGGAACACAACCTGGGCCTGACTTGTGACCCAATCGCCGGACTGGTGCAGATTCCCTGCATCGAAAGGAACGCCATGGGGGCAGTCAAGGCCATCAATGCGGCACGCCTCGCCATGCGGGGAGACGGCACGCACAAGGTATCCCTGGACCAGGTCATAGCGACGATGCGGCAGACCGGCGAGGACATGTCGGCGGTCTACAAGGAAACCTCACAAGGCGGTCTCGCCGTCAACGTCCCGGAGTGCTGATCCGCTAACCGGTTACCTGCAGGCCTTGCGCGATGCCGCTTGTGGACGCGACAAGTGCATCCAGCAATTCAGCATCCTCCCGGCCGGAGTCGCGCCAGCGGCGGAGCAGATCGACTTGCATGAGATGCATCGGGTCCACGTACGGGTTGCGCAACTTCATACCGCGCTGTTGTGACGGCTCTCCGTCCAGCAGCCTGCGCTGGCCACGCAATCGGAGAATCCAACGTTCGGTCCGTTCATACTCGGCTTGGATCATTTCGAAAATTCCCTGACGTTCGGGCGCAACGAGCCCGCTGTACCATCGGGCGATATTCATGTCGGCGACGGCCAGCGCGAACTCCAGTTCATCCACGAGTACGCCAAAAAATGGCATTTTTGCCATCATTTCGTCCAAGGTGTGCGCGCCACCGAGTGCTTCGATCAGGTCAAAGCCCGAGCCCGCTCCGTACCACGAGGGAAGAAGGTGACGGCATTGGCTCCAGGCGAATGACCAAGGCACGGTGCGGATTCCCTCGACACCCGCTATCCCGGGGCGCATGGTGGGACGGGATCCGATCTGCATGCGCTCGATCACGTCGATAGGCGAGACTTCCTGAAAGTAATCCCAGAATCCTTTTGTTCCGAAGACAAGGCGCCGGTAAGCCACCTGGCTCGCCTCGCTCAGAGAGGCCAGTATTTCGACGTGGGAACTCGAAATATCCTCACCGGTGGGACGGTGCGAAAGCGCGATGCTTGCAGCCCCAAATGCCTGCTCCAAAGTCCGCATGGCGAGGGAACGGAGGGAATAACCCTGATTGATTCCGCTGCCCTGCTCAGTCACCCGCAGCGTGCCATGAAAACTACCCGGTGCAGCCCCTTTCAGCAGCGTGGCTACGCGACTGCCGCCCCGACTGGTGGCACCGCCCCGGCCGTGAAAGCCCGTGAAAATGATCCCTTCCTCACGACACAAGTCCGCGATGGACTTCTGGGCACGGTTGAGCATCCACCGCGAGGTAATGACCCCACTTTCCTTGTTGCTCTCGCCATAACCAAACATGGCGACCTGCCGGTCGCCGCGATGACTGACATGCTCCCGATACAGGGGCTCTGCAAGTAGAGCCCTCATGATCTGCTCGCAATCCGCGAGCGCACCTCCCTTTTCGAAAAGGGGCGCAACGTCCAGGAGTACCGAACCCGTCTTTTTGTCGGTCATTTCCGCCCAGCGGGCCAGCAACAGCACCGACAGTACGTCATCCACGCCCTCGACACCGCTGACTACGTAATCACCGGTTGCCTCTTTTCCGTAGCGGTGCCGCGCATGGTAAAGCTGCTCGAAAACCGACAGGGTCCTCCGGCCCAGTGCATTCAGCGCATGGGACGGGCCCTCGTCACGTTCGATCGCCTGACGGACGCGAGCAAGACGTTCCTCAGGTGTCCTCTGCAAGAACATTTCATCGCCTAACCCTCTTCCAATGACCATGCGGTGAATGTCCGCATGCTGACGTACGTCGAGAGTGGCGAGGTGGAAGCCGAAAGTGTCTATGCGACGAAGCAGGCGTTGCACATGAAAGAGACCGGCATTCCCGCCCTGGTGCGCCTCGAGGCTTGCAGCCATGAGGCGCACATCCGCCGCAAACTGCGTTTCACTCTCATAATGGTGCGGTCGACCTTCATAGGTATTCTTGAGTCTGGCGGCGATCTGGGCACAGAACTCGCGGTAGGGCATCCGATCATGCCGCGCAGGCGCTGCGTCCACGGACGCCAGTCCTATCCGTGCGTACTCCTGCAGCCGCTGCTGCAGCGGCCCTGAGATGCGTACACGGCTTGCGCTCTGCGAAAGGCGTTCGCCCAGCCGCTGAACCTCCAGATAGTAGGCATTCACTATGACAAGATGCTGGCGCTGAAGCGTGTCCCGGATTGTCTTGGCATTGATGTCTGGCGCGCCGTCCATATCGCCACCTACCCACGACCCGAACCGCACCAGCTTGGGCAGTGTTTCCGGAGCCACGACTTCACCGAATGCGCGGGTGAGAGACGCTGCGAGTTCCTCGTAAAAGGCAGGAATGATGGCGTAGAGAACTTCGGATAGAAAATAGAGGACGTGTTCGCGTTCGTCGGCGACTGTCAGCCGTTCGCGCGGGTGATCTTCCGTCTGCCAGAGGCTGGTAAGTTCCGTGCGAATTTGTTCCCAGTTGGCCCGACGTTCCGAAGGCACCAGAGTCGGGTCAAAACGGTCGAGGAGCAGCCCGGCAACTCGTGCCTGCTTGCGTAGAATCGTCCTGCGCGTGGACTCTGTAGGGTGTGACGTAAAGACCGGATAGATGACCAGTTTCTTGAGAAGCCCCAAGACCGCCGCAAGGGTCCAACCCTCGCGCACCAATCTCGTAAATGCCTCGTCCAACCCACCTGGTTGCGCAGCCTTGGAGTCATTCAGATATTCGCGACGACGTCGTATTCGGTGTACTTTTTCCGCCAGATTCACGACCTGAAACCAGGTCGAGAATGCGCGTACGAGGTCTCTCGCTACCGCCGGAGTTCGCCCGGCACTGCGATCGAGAAGCGTTTCTTCGGCACCAGGCTCTTCTTCGCGTCTGGCGATGGCAGCAACCCGGTCGCCCTCCACCAACTCGAAATGGTCATGGCCGCACTGCTCGAGCAGAATCTCCCCGATCAGTCCTCCCAGCGCATGCACGTCCTCCCGAAGCGGGGCGTCTTTCGCGGGAAACTGGATGTTCTGTCGATACATGGGGCGAACCCGCTATACGTAGGACGCCCCTATCTTAACAGGCAAGCCTGACCGCAGCAGGCTGCAGGAGGGCGTTACGGGTCCTCAGCGGGGCGACAATGCTGCGGCCTGTTGGGCCCGGGTGCGTATCCCCTCAAAGTCTCCATTGCGGATCGCTTCCGCCGTCGCGATGGACGACATCCCGACACAGAGCACGTTCGGCAACGACAGGTAGTCCGCGGCGTTATTCAGATCTATTCCCCCGGTAGGACAGAACCGTACCTGTGGAAATACCGAC
>CAXBRZ010000228.1:0-4711 GCA_963978075.1 uncultured bacterium
GATGTTGCGCTGCTCCTTGGCGAGGTCCTGACGCACGCCCGCCAGCCGCGCGCCGGCGCGATCGCCGATGCCGGTCAGCACCGTCTGCATCCGCGCGTTCAGCTCGTCGAGCCGGCCGCGCGTCGCCCGCAGCCGCGAGATCTCGCCGGCGTTGTACTGGTTGCGCTCGAGGATGGCGGTGTACAGCTCCTGCTCGGCGCGCTGGGCCGCCGCCAGACCGGCGCGCACCGCGGCCTCGTCGGCGCTGACCTTGTCGCCCGCGCCGATCGCCTGCGCCGCCACCTCGGACTCCTGGCTGAGGTCCTCGATCTCGCGGTACAGGCGGCGGACCTCGTCGCGCTCCTCCTGCAGCTTGACCTTGAGCTCGGCTTCTTTCTCCTTGGTCAGCACCACGTTCTCGTTCGAGTAGATGCGATCGGTCAGCATCTTCTCGACCGCCATCACCTGCTGGCGCACTTCCTCGAGGCGGGTCTTCAGCATGCCGACCTGGCCGGCGAGATCTACCAAGCGCGCGGCCACCGCGTTCTGGCGGCCGACGTACTCGCCGCGGGTGGCCGGAATCTTGGCGAACGCGGTCTCCCACTTGGCGCGGCGGGCGCGGGCGGCGTCGGTGGCGGCGCGGTCTTCGGCCGTCATCATCGGCTCGGCCTGGGCGCGCAGCAGATCGAGCAGGCGGCTACCGAGGCCGGCGGCGCGGTTCTGGTTCTCGATGAGGCGCAGCCAGAAATCCTTCAGGCCCGGAAACATGTCGAGTCGGTTCGACTCCTTGAGCGAGGCCTCGATGGTCGCCGCCAGCTTGACGGTCTCCTTGACGTCGGAGCGCTCGGCCGCCATCTCGTCGAACAGGCCGACCACGCGCACCATGTCCTCGTCGCTCTCGATGTACTTCGACAGCCGCTCGCTGACCGGCCGGGGCCGTTGGCATGCCGCCGAGCACGCTTTTGCGCAGGGGCGGGGCAGCGATGGCCGTATTCCGGTGACCTGCGAACTGGTGTTCGGCCAGGCCTGGGCTCCCGACGAACAGACCTCACGGCGATCCGGTCGAGGTCGCGAGGTCGTGGTGCCGCTCGACACGTTGCGCCGCAGGACCTGAGTGATGTCGCAACTCTCTGTCATTGAAAGGATTTGAGGGGACCGATAGACTCCCGCCGCCGTCAGGGTTGGCGGCCTTCGGGCAGGGCTGCGCAGTGCGCGGGAGCGGGGCAGGTCAGGCCGGAGGGCGGGTACGGATGGACCTTCGGTCTTTCGTTATTCGCAATACCGCCGAATGGGTGTTTTCCCCACACTGGCGGACGGTTACACTGCGCCGCCCCTGAGGGCGGTTGCGCAGGGGAGCCTCGTTGGCCGGGTGCGCCGGAATGACGGGGCCAGTCCGCAGTCGGTGGCAAGCCGGCCGGGGACGGAATTTTTCAAGATTCAGATGACAGCGTAAGGGGCTTCGATGTTGAACCGAAAAGTGTTGAGCGCGCTCGGGGGACTCCTCGCCGCGTTGCCCGCGTTCGCCTACGACAGCAGTTACAACATGCCGGCCGGCGTCACGGACGTCGCGCGTCAGGTGCACGGTCTGCACATGACGATTTTCTGGGTGTGTGTGGCGATTGCCGTCGCGGTATTCAGCGTGATGGTTTACTCGATCGTCGCGTTTCGCAAGTCGAAGGGCGCTGTCGCCGACCAGACGATGCTGCACTCCACCAAAGTGGAGATCATCTGGACGGTCATCCCGGTTCTGATCCTGATCGGTCTTGCCGTGCCGTCCGCGAAGACGCTGGTGCGCATGGAGGACACCCGCAATGCCGAGGTGTCGATCAAGGTGACTGGCTACCAGTGGAAGTGGCAGTACGAGTACCTCGGCACGGGCGTGTCGTTTTATTCCACCCTTGCCAGCGCATCCAATGAGGCGCGGCAGTTGAATTCCGGCATCGAGCCTGGGTCCGTCAAGGATTACCTGCTCGACGTCGACCATCCGGTCGTTGTTCCGGTGGACACCAAAGTACGGCTCTTGCTCACGGGCAACGACGTCATCCATGCGTGGTGGGTGCCGGACTTTGCCGTGAAAAAAGACGCCATCCCCGGCTTCATCAACGAAGCCTGGTTCAAGGCGGACAAGATCGGCCGCTACACCGGCCAGTGTGTGGAGTTGTGCGGCCGCGACCACGGCTTCATGCCGATCGTGGTCGAGGTGGTCTCCAAGGAAGACTACGCCAAATGGGTCGCTGACCATCAGGAGTCGGCCAAGGACGCCGCGGCCGGCGCTCCGGCCGCGACGACCGCCGCGAATACTGCTGCGTCCGCTTCGGCGACGCTCTGATCGGATTGTTGGGAGTTCATGACCATGGCACACGCTGATACGCACGATCACCACGATCACGATCACAAGCCCTCCGGCATCGGCCGCTGGCTCTTCGCGACCAACCACAAGGACATCGGCACGATGTACCTGCTGTGGGCACTGGTCATGTTCTTCCTCGGCGGCGTAATGGCCCTCGGGATTCGCCTTGAGCTGTTCAAGCCTGGCATGCAGTGGTTCGACCCGGGCTTCTACAACGCCCTTGTGACCAACCACGCGCTGATCATGATCTTCGGTGCCGTGATGCCGGCATGGGTCGGACTGGCGAACTGGATGATCCCGCTGCAGGTCGGTGCGCCGGACATGGCGCTGCCGCGCATGAACAACTACAGCTTCTGGATCCTTCCTTTCGCCTTCACGCTGCTGCTGTCCTCGTTCTTCACGGCAGGCGGTGCGCCCGCCGGTGGCTGGACACTGTATCCGCCCCTGTCTCTGCAGGCCGGCGACAGCTTCCCGCTGACGATTTTCGCCATCCACATGATGGGTATCTCCTCGATCATGGGCGCCATCAACGTGATCGTGACGATCATGAACATGCGTGCGCCGGGCATGACCCTGCTGAGGCTGCCCCTGTTCTGCTGGACCTGGCTGATCACCGCTTACCTGCTGATCGCCGTGATGCCGGTGCTGGCAGGCGCAGTGACGATGCTGCTGACCGACCACTACTTCGGTACAAGCTTCTTCAATCCGGCGGGTGGCGGCGACCCGGTGATGTTCCAGCACATCTTCTGGTTCTTCGGTCACCCCGAGGTCTACATCCTCATTCTGCCGGCATTCGGCATCGTCTCGGAAATCATTCCGACCTTCTCGCGCAAGCCGCTGTTCGGTTATGACGCGATGGTCTATGCGACGGCGTCGATCGCGTTTCTCTCGTTCATCGTCTGGGCTCACCACATGTTCACCGTGGGCATGCCGCTTGCCGGCCAGATGTTCTTCATGATGAGCACGATGCTGATCGCGATCCCGACCGGCGTGAAGGTCTTCAACTGGACGGCGACCATGTGGAAAGGCTCGATGACCTTCGAGCCGCCGATGCTGTTCGCTCTGGCCTTCCTGTTCCTGTTCACGATCGGCGGCTTCTCGGGCCTGATGCTCGCCATTGCGCCTGCCGACTTCCAGTATCAGGACACCTACTTCGTCGTGGCGCACTTCCACTACGTGCTGGTTCCGGGCGCCATCTTCGCCATCATGGCCGGCGTCTATTACTGGCTGCCGAAGTGGACGGGCTACATGTACGACATGTCGCTCGCAAAGTGGCATTTCTGGCTGTCGACCATCTCCGTCAACGTGCTGTTCTTCCCGCAGCACTTTCTCGGCCTCGCCGGCATGCCTCGCCGCATCCCTGATTACAGCACCCAGTTCGCCGACTGGAACGCGGTGTCGTCGATCGGCGGATTTGTCTTTGGCTTCTCGCAGCTGTTGTTTGTCGTCGTGCTCTGGCAGTGCGTACGCGGTGGCGCCAAGGCGTCCGACAAAGTGTGGGACGGCCAGATGACGGGCCTCGAGTGGACGCTGCCTTCTCCGGCACCGTACCACTCCTTCACCGACGCGCCGGACCTGACGGGCGTCGTCGACACGCACCACCACTGAGGGGCGCGTGAGCGACGCGAAACAGGGGCAGGTTTCTGAGGCGGGGCGTCGGCAAGGCCGGCGGCTCGCCATCACCCTTGGCGTTCTGGCTGTGGCGATTTACGTCGGCTTCATCCTGATGACCGTACTACGGGCCGGCCACTGAATGAACAAGCCGAGGACGCACAAGGGACTCGTGGTCAGGCTGCTGCTGTTTACGGCGGGCAGCTTTGCCTTCGGCTTTGCCCTTGTGCCGTTGTACAGCGTGCTTTGCAAAGTCTGGGATACCGGCAACCGCTGGTACGGTTCCCAGACTGCGCAAGCCTCGGTGATCGAACAGCCGGACGTCGATCGCGTCGTCACCGTCGAATTCGTCGGCAACGTGGAGCACCAGGGTGACTGGGAATTCGTTCCCGCCGCGGCTTCCATGAAAGTGCACCCCGGGAAATTGTACGAAGTGACCTTTCACGCGAAGAACCTGACCGGACATCCTGTCGTGGCGCAGGCGGTCCCGAGCATTGCGCCGCAGGCCGTTGCCAAGTACTTCAAGAAAACCCAGTGCTTCTGTTTCGAGCCGCAGAAATTCATGACGTCCGAGGCGCGCGAGATGCCGGTGCGTTTCATCGTCGACCGTGAACTGCCGCCCGATGTGGACCGCATCACCCTTTCCTACTCATTCTTCGACCTGCCGCAGCAGGCGGCGTCGAATCATTGATTGTCTGACACTTAACACCTGACCTAGCAGGAATGACCATGGCGAACGATCACTCCAACGACAAGTACTACGTGCCGCAC
>CAXBRZ010000229.1:0-4696 GCA_963978075.1 uncultured bacterium
AGACGGCGCGGGCACCGGCGTGCAGCTGGAGCTCGGCTCCGGCCAGGTTCTTCCGGAGCTCGATGCGGGCCTGGTTGGAAAGAAAACCGGCGACGAGGCCTCCATCACTGCCACCTTCCCCGAAGCCCATCCCCGGCCGGACTTCCGCAACAAGCCCGCCGTGTTCAACGTGAAGGTCACCGAAATCAAGGAGCGGATCCTGCCCGCCCTCGACGATGCCTTCGCCAAAGACCTCGGCGTCGGTTTCGACACCCTCGACGCCCTCAAGGCCGAACTTCTTGAGGACATGGCAACTGGTCGGGCCCTGCAGCGACAAAGCCGCAATGTCGGTCGTGATTTCCTCGACGGTGACGTCAAAGCCAATGGCAGAGTCCAGAAACCAGTCCAGCTGCCGCTCCGCCGTACACACCCTGAAGTCGTTGTGACCGAAGCGGAATACGGTACCGTCATCGATGATGTGGCCGTCGTCGTTGCACCAGACCACGTAACTGACGCGTCCCGCGCGCAATTTGCGCACGTCCCGGGTGACCAGCCGGTTCAGGTAACGCTCCGCGTCCATACCGGTGACCCGGTACTTCACCATCGGCGTGAGGTCGTACAGTGTGGCGGCATTGCGGATCGCGAAGTATTCCTGCTCGACCGTGCTGAATACATCCACGGTGGTGTAGCCGGACCAGGGAACAAAGTGGTCCGTCTGTGCAAGGTCGCGCGCGCGTTCGTGGAACGGTGTTTCGAGCAGTGGCTTGCGAAAGTGGGCGGGTGAGGGGTAGGAGGAATCGGTCATGGGGCACCCACCTTCTGGATTCGCTCCGCGGCAATTCGTCCGGGCAAGCCGGTCAAGCCACCGCCCGGATGTGATCCGGCGCCGCAAAGAAACAAGCCACGAACCGGCGATTCGTACTGGGCGGCACCGGGGAAGGGCCGGACCATCAGGAACTGGTCGAACGCGAGTTCACCATGGTGCCAGTGGCCTCCCAGAGAGCGGTTCGTCTTCTCGAGGTCCTTTGGCAGCAAGAGTTCGCTGGCGCGAATCTGGTGCTGTATGCCCGGCGCGACCTCCTGCAGAACGCGCAGGCATCCGTCGAGCAAAGCCTGGCGCGCGGTTGCCAGATCCGTCTTGGTGTCGTACGCCGAGTAACTGACAACCGCACTCAGGACGTGATGCCCTTGCGGTGCGAGGCTGGGGTCGTGGACGGTCGGTAACATCACTTCCAGTACCGGTCGTTCGGACACCTCTCCATACTTGGATGCGTTATAGGCCGATTCGATCGCGTCGAGGGACGGAGCCAGCAGCAACCGGTGTCCGTGTTGGACGGGACTCAGTCCGGTAAATGCCGGCAGACCGTCGAGCGCGAGGTGCAGTTTCGCGGTGATGCCACGCTGTCGATGATGGTCGACCCGGCGCACAAATCCGGTGTCCAGGTGTGACGTGCCGAGCAACTGCAGGAATGTCTGCCTCGGATCCACGCTGGAGACAACGCGTCCGGCGACGATATGTTCGCCGCTGGCGAGTTCCACACCGCAGGCGACGTCGTTTTCGACGACGATGCCGGTGACGGGTGAATCACAACAAATGGTGACTCCTGCCGCTCTGGCCGCCTCGGCAAGTGCGCTGCTGAAACCTGCAAGCCCGCCGCTCGGCAATCGGCAGCCTGCGGCCGTCGCGGCCTCATTGCCGCGCCGTGTCAGCAAGGAGAGCACCGAGCCGGGCGAGCGCGGTCCGTAGTTGGAGCCCAGAATGGCATCCATACCGAGTGCCGCCTGCAGCAGCGGATCCGACAGTTCGTCGCGGGCGAGGTCATAAACGTTCATGCCGGCGATGCGCAGCAACTCACGCATGTCCTTGCGCCCGAGCAGCCGCAGGCGCAGCCCGAGTTTGAGCAATTGCAGCCGGTCCGCGAAAGCCGTGGTACCAAGCCTTGGCGGGACTTGGCCGTGCAACCTGGCCATGAAGCGTCCGAAGCGCTCGAGTTGCGAGGTCAGGCGGCGCCAGGCTGCCGCATCGCCCGGTGACACCCCGTGTGCGTTCGCGCCATCAAGGCTGACCACACGACCGTCGCCGATGACGCAGGTGGGAATGCGATCGGCTGCAAAGGTGAGTCCGTGCTTCGCCAGGTCCAGATCCTTGAGCAGGGAGTCCGGGAACTGATGCAGGTAATGCGCGCCGCGACTGGCCTGGTAGCCCGGTGCAAACTCGCGATGGGCGGCGTATCCGCCGACACTGTCGGAAGCTTCCAGCACCAGCACGCTGTCGCCCGCCTGGGCGAGGGCGTGTGCGCAGACGAGTCCGTTGTGCCCCGCGCCGATGACGACGGTGTCGTATGCGCGATTCATACGGCCGCCTTTCCGAGGTCGGCCATCACCCGTTGGGCACAGTTATGGCCCGGTGCGCCCATGACGCCGCCACCCGGGTGTGTCGAGGAGCCCGACAGGTACAGATTTCTCACCGGTGTCCGGTACTGCGCGTAGCCTGGAACCGGGCGGTTGAACAGCAACTGGTCCATGGTCAGTTCGCCTTGGAAGATGTTGCCCTCGGTGAGCCCGACCTCACGCTCGATGTCCCAAGGGGTGCGGACTTCCGCGTGCCGGATCAGGCTCTTGAAGTCAGGGCTTTGCTCGGCGATGGCGTCGATGACAGTAGCGCCGAATGCTTGGCGTTTGGCATCGGTCCAAGGTCCATCCGCCAGTTCGTACGGGCAGTATTGTACGAAGACGGACATGTAGTGTTTTCCGTCTGCCGCCATCGTGGGGTCGATCTGCGAAGGGATCAGCATGTCGATGTACGGCGCGCGCGACCAGCGCCCGTCTTTCCAGTCGTCGTAGGCGCGTTCCATCATCTCCAGCGTGTCGGTGATGTGCATGTCCCCGCGCAACGCCGGGCAGCCCGCCGGGATCGCCGGGAAGGTGGGCAAGCCGCCCAATGCGATGTTGAGTTTGCCGGAAGATCCGCGGATCTTGAATTTGCGGACTGCGCCCAGGAATTCCTCCGGCAGGTGCTCGGGTTCGACGCATTGCAGGAAGGTACGCTTGACGTCCATGTTGGAAATGACGACGCGCGCGTGCAGTTGCTCACCGCTTTCCAGTTCCACACCGGTTGCGCGTCCGCCCTGCACCAGGACCCGTTGTACGGGTGCGGCCACTCTCACGTCGCCGCCGCTGGCGCGCAGCGAGGAGGTGAGGGCGGCAGTCACCGAGCCCATTCCTCCGCGTGCAAATCCCCATGCGCCGACGGTTTCGTCGATGTCGCCCATGTAATGGTGCAGCAGCACATAGGCGCTGCCCGGGGAGCGCGGTCCGAGGGCCGTTCCGATGATGGAACTGCCGGCAAAATGGGCTTTTACGATCTCGCTCTCGAAGTACTCATCGAGAAAATCGGCGGCGGACATGGTCCAGAACCGCAGCGTGTCGTACATGCGCTGTTCGCCCATGCCTTGGAAGCGCGCGCCGAGGTAGAGAAGTTCGTTGAGGTCGCGCGGCCTGAAGGACGTCGGATCGGGCGGCTCGCGCAAGAGCAGGGGGCGAATGAACTTGCACTGCCGCATGACGTCGCGCGAGTAGCGGTCGTAGGCTTCGGCGTCCCGCGGGGAGTGACGTGCGATCTCCCGGCGCAGTGCGTCATGATTGTCATACAGGGCAAGATGGCCACCGCCATGCATCATGGTGCAGCCGGCGTCATAGGGAATGATCTGCAGTCCGTGCCGTGGCAGCTCCAGCGTTCGCATGATCTCCGGCCGGAGAAGGCTGCAGACGTAGGAACAGTTGGAGTAGGTGTAGTCCTCGAACAGCTGACGGCTGACCGCTGCACCGCCAATATAGTCGTTGCGCTCGACCACGAGGACATCGAGGCCTGAGCGGGCCAGGTAACAGGCGGCGACGAGTCCGTTATGGCCGGCGCCGATGACGATGACGTCGTGTTGGCTCTTGCCTTGACGGCTCATGTTTTATCCGTGTGGATCGAGTTTTCCGCTCGCGCGGGCTTCGAGCGTTGCATCTACGGCAATCTCGAAGCCTTTGAGCGTGTCGGCAAGGCAGGAATCATCGTGCGCTGCCGATATGAACCATGGTTCGCGCGAGTCGGGTTCGCAGAGCACCCCTTCGTCGTGGAGTACCTGCGCCATGGCGTCGTAGAAGGCGTAGTCGCTGCTCTTCCAGGTGCGATAGTTGCGCGGCGGCTTCGCATCGAAATACAGACCCAGCATGGACGGGTGGCCGACGAAACTGTGCGGGATGGAGCGGGCGGAGAGCACTCGGGTCATCCCCTGCATGAGGCTGTTGCCATAGGCGGCGATGCGTTCCAGCGCATCGGTCTCATCGAGGATCGCTAGGCACTTCTCGGCCGCCGCCAGAGATACCGAATGGGCCGTGTAGGTGCCGCCGTGGGCGACTCCTCGGCCGAACTTTCGCATCACATCTTCGCGCCCGGCGACGACCGAAATCGGGTAGCCGTTCGCCACGGCTTTTGCCAGCGTGCAGATATCAGCCTTGATGCCGTATAGCTCCTGCACGCCGCCGCGCGCGACGCGAAACCCTGTCTTGACCTCATCGATGAACAACAGCACGCCGTACTTGTCACAGAGTTCGCGCGCGCCGCGCAGGTATTCCGGTTCCGCCGCGATGCCAAGGCAGTTGCCCATGATGGGCTCGATCAGCAGGCAGGCGATTTTGCCGGCCGTCCGCTTGAACGTGTCTTCCAGCT
>CAXBRZ010000230.1:0-4671 GCA_963978075.1 uncultured bacterium
AACCCACACCGAGTGCATCGGCCACATTACCGAGGACCGCGTTGCCATCAATGACGTATTGCGTGGCGGACTGCACACCGCTCGCCTCATCACGGTTCGCCCCCAACGCTGCGGCGAGACGGAGGAAGACCACGAGCCCGCGGCGGACCCCAATGATTGGATCATCACGGGAGCTGCCATCGCGGAGTCGCTCGCACAATTCCCCGGCCACTCGGATGCATTGATCCTGCGCACGCTACCAAACGGAACCGACAAACTGACCCATCGTTACGAAGGCCCCGCGCCGGCGGCCTACCTCTCGGCGCAGGCAGCGCAGACTCTGGTAGACGCAGGCATCCTTCACATTGTGACCGACCTGCCCTCTCTGGATAGGTCGCACGACAATGGCAGACTCGTCGCGCACCGGACTTTCTGGGGGCTGGATTCGCCGAGCCGCCGCTCGAGCGACGCTCGCCGGGGTGGCGCTACCGTCACCGAACTTGCCTGGGTGGCCCCAACGATCCGTGATGGGTGGTATCTGCTTGATCTGCAGGTGCCGGCCTTCGTGAGTGACGCCGCGCCGAGCCGCCCGCTGCTCTACCCGTTGCGCGACCATGACTGACGCCATCCGAACGGCTGCCAGTCTGGATGCAAGCGATCCCCTGCGCAGGTTCAGGGACCGGTTTCATCTGCCCGCCGGCCCCGAGGGCGCTCCCGCCATTTACCTGTGCGGCAACTCCCTCGGTCCCATGCCCAAAGCGGCAGCGGAGGAGATCAGCGAAGTGCTTTCGCAATGGTCGACACTGGGGGTACGCGGTCATCACGAAGGAACGCATCCCTGGCTGACCTTCCACGAAAGATTCGCGGGTCCGTTGGCGGAAATCGTGGGTGCTCAGCCAAACGAAGTGGTCGCGATGAACACCTTGACGGTGAACCTTCATCTGCTACTCACGTCTTTTTATCGACCCGATACCAGTCGCCACCGGGTCCTCATGGAGGCAGGCGCCTTTCCTTCTGACCGCCAGGCCATCGCCTCGCATATCGACTGGCATGGCGGGTCGGTCGACAATTCGCTGATAGAAGTCGCGCCCACCGACGAGCGCGGCGTGTGGCAGACAGAGCAGTTTGTCCGTGCGATAGAACAGGCCGGCCCTACCCTCGCCCTCGTGCTATTGCCCGGTGTTCAATACCGCAACGGCCAGGCGTTGGACTTGCGCGAGATCACGCGCGCGGCGCACAAGGTCGGTGCGCTCGCGGGGTTTGACCTCGCGCACGCGGTAGGAAACATTCCGCTTCGTTTGCATGAAGACAATGTCGATTTTGCGGTGTGGTGCCACTACAAGTACCTGAGCGCCGGTCCCGGGGCCGTGGCAGGCGCATTCATCCATGAGCGCCATGGTGCGAGGACTGATCTCAAGCGCTTTGCCGGCTGGTGGGGACATGACCTTGCGACCCGTTTCCGAATGGGCCCGGAGTTCCATCCGACACCAGGCGCCGATGGTTGGCAACTGTCCAATCCCCCGATCCTGTCGCTGGCACCGCTGGCGGCGTCGCTGGCCATTTTTCAGGAAGCCGGCATGCAGTCGCTGCGTGCCAAATCACACGCGCTGGACGCCTTTGCAAGGGAACTGATCCGCCTGCGGTGTCAGGACCGGATCGACATCCTGACGCCCGCCGACCCCTCGTCCCGCGGCTGTCAACTGAGTCTCCGGGTCACGGCGGGGCGTAGTGTCGGGCGCGCAACCTTCGAGCGCCTTACCGCCATGGGTGTCATCGGCGACTGGCGCGAACCGGATGTCATCCGTCTGACACCAATGCCGCTGTATACGCGCTTTGCCGATATTGAGGTGGCCACGCGCCTTCTGGCTCAGGCCGTGGCAGTGGCATGAGCAATATCACGCTTCTCGGTGGCGGCTGCACAGGTCCGCTGATGGCACTGCTGCTGGCACGTCGTGGCCATCGTGTCACCCTCTACGAAAGACGTCCCGATCCACGCAGCCACGCGGTGCCGGCTGGCCGCTCGATCAATCTGGCGCTGGCAGACCGCGGCATCCGTGCGCTGGAGCGTGCCGGCCTGATGGAAATACTGCGGCCGGCACTCGTTCCCATGCATAGCCGAATGATTCACGAGACGGGTTGCCCACCCGTCTCCTTGCGCTACGGGCAAACTGCCGGCGAGGTACTCTGGTCCGCCTCGCGCGCCGGTCTGCACCGGCTACTCATCGAGGCGGCTGCTGAAGAGGGGGTCGATTGCCGCTTCGGGCAGGCGTTGGTGGAAGCTGATTTCGACCGAGCAGAAGCCCTTCTCTGCGATGTCGCAACCGATACACGCTATCGGGTTCCGCTTTCCCCCGCGATCGCTTCGGATGGCGCGGGCTCCGTCATGCGCTCTGCCATGGTCCGTGCCGGCTTGTGTCACGTGTCCGAGGAGCGGCTGCCTCACTGTTACAAGGAACTGCACATCACCGCCGGTCCGGACGGCCAGCCACGGCTGGATCCCGGACACCTGCACATCTGGCCCCGCGGGCAACTGATGCTGATCGCGCTACCGAATGCCGACCATACGTTTACAGCAACGCTTTTCATGCCTGCCGACGGCAGCGCGGCGAGTTTCAAGACACTGGACACAGGTCCTGCGGCACACCGCTTTTTCGCCCAGGAGTTTCCTGACGCTCTGGCCCTGATGGACGACTTTGATCGGCAGTATGAAGAGCATCCGGTCGGCCAGTTGGCTACCGTCAGAACCGACACATGGCACGTCGGAGGCATGGCACTCCTGATCGGTGATGCGGCGCACGCCATCGTTCCCTTCCACGGTCAGGGCCTCAATTGCTGCTTCGAGGACTGTCTCGCGCTTGACGCCTTGCTGGAGGAAGAAAGCGACTGGGAAAAGGTATTCCGCCAATTTACGGCCATTCGCCGTTCCAATGCCGATGCCATTGCAGACATGGCTCTCGAAAACTATGTGGAAATGCGGGATTCGGTCCGGCATCCCCGTTTTCTCCTGCAGAAGGAAGTCGCGCTGTCCTTGGAGCGTCGACATCCCGGACGTTTCATACCGCGATATTCGATGGTGATGTTTCACGCCGAGATTCCCTACGCGATCGCACAGCAACGCGGCGCGGTTCAGGCGGAAATTCTCGACGAGGTGACAAAGGACGCAATTCGGCTTGAAGAGGTCAATCTGGCACTCGCGGACTCGATGATCCGCGAACGTCTCAGCGACCTCGGCGCATCAGCCGGCTGAAGGTGTACGCATAGGAGTGCCGCTCGTCAGCGGGATGGGCCTGGTTCCACTCCTCTTCCCAGTCCTGCTCACTCCAATCGGGAAATCTGACATCTCCATCGACGTCGGCATGGACCCGCGTCAGGTGCATCACCGACACCTGTGGCAAGGCGAGCCGATACAATTCAGCGCCGCCGATCACCATCAGGCGGCCCTCACCGACACGTTGAAGCGCCTCGTCTATGGTCGAAACGGACTCAGCCCCGATGAAATCCCCGCCTGCCTGACGGGTCAGCACGAGGTTGCGCCGACCGGGCAGAGGACGCCCGAGACTGTCCCAGGTTTTGCGCCCCATCAGAACGGGGTGCCCAAGGGTCACCCGCTTGAAGTGCGCCAGATCCGACGGAAGCCGCCAGGGCAGTTCGTTTCCTCGGCCGATGACACCGTTTCGGGCAATGGCAACGACGATTTCCAGCGTGACAGGTGCTGTCATGGCAATCCTCTGGGGCAAGGCTGCCGAACCCTACACCGTCGCGCGTCAACTGCACAGGGGCGCGACCGGATTGGCGGGATCAATGGCCGATCGCCTAGACTGTCGACCATGATTCTTCTGCTCGATGTCGGCAATACGCGCGTAAAGTGGGCTTGGCTCGAGTTTCTCGAGGTCGAGCCTGCCGGCGCTGTCGCGCACAATTCGACCCACCGCGCGTGGCAGCGGGAAATCGAGGCCGATGGGCATCGGCCGAGCCGGATCGTCGTCAGCAACGTCGCAGGCCCCGCCTTCGCCGCCGCCCTGACGTTGTGGTGTCGCGACCATTACTCCGTCGATCCGGAATTCGTCGTCGCCTCCGAGGCGCTTCTCGGGGTACGTAACGGATACCGTCGACCGAGCGCTCTTGGAGTTGACCGTTGGCTGGGGCTGATCGCGGCCTGGCGCCGTTCGCCGCAGCCGACCCTGATCGTGAACAGTGGTACGGCACTCACCATCGACGCATTGAACGGACGCGGCCAGCACCTTGGCGGCTTGATCGTGCCCGGACTCGCCATGCTCGGCGATACAAGATCCTCGCTGTACTCCGAGCCCGACCTGCAGCCGCCGGTGCACTGCGGGTTTGTTTCCAGGGGGCCGCTGCCGCCGTCGTCATCGGCGATGGCGCTTAAGAGAAGACGAACGAGGACAGGGGCGAGGGCGGCGCCGAGAGCGGCGCCGGCGGCTGTGATGACGGCGGTTTCCAGGAGCAGGAGCTGGATGATCTGGCCGCGGGTAGCGCCGAGGGAGACGCGGATGGCGATTTCGCGGGCGCGGTTGACGCCGCGGGCGAGGAGGAGGTTGGCGAGGTTGGCGCAGGCGATCAGGAGGAGCAGGGCGACCATGGCCATGAGGACGACTAGCGGCTCCTCCCACTGGCGTTTGAGTTCGTTGAGGCCGGAAGCGGCGGGGACGAGGGAGAGGGGGGGTTTTTTGA
>CAXBRZ010000231.1:0-4669 GCA_963978075.1 uncultured bacterium
CCGGCGCGCGGGTGATCGGCGTGGTGTGCGATGTGGCGATCCCCGGCGAGACCCAAGTGCTGTGGGATCAGGCCATCGCCGCGTTCCAGCAGGTCGACGTGATCGCCGGACCAGTCACTCCGACGCCCGCGTTCAAGCTGGGTGAAAAACTGAGTGACCCGCTGTCGATGTATCTGTCGGACATCTACACGATCGCCGTCAATCTGGCGGGGCTGCCCGGCATGTCGCTACCCGGCGGTTACGAAGCCCAGCCCGGGTATCCGCAGTACCAGCAAAACGTACCCGCCGGAGGTTACGCTCCGCAGGCGAATCCGTACGGTGCGCCGCAGCAGCCGTACAACTCGGGGCAGTACGCGCCGCAAAATCCGTACAACTCGGGTTCCTATCCGAACGGTGCGCCGCTGAGCCGGTAACGATCGGGCAGGGCGGCGGTGCAGGGGGCCGATGGAGCAGGGGAGCACCCCTGCTAAAAATCGGTTCGCAAGGCGAGTCGAAACAGTGCGAACCCCCTGCCGCGGCGCGTCGTTTTCGAAGGCGTCGGCTAGACGGTTTGAGAGCCGGTTTTTGCGCTCTGCCGACCGGCTGAAAACCGACCTCGCCGACGGCGTGTCGCGATGCTAAAAATCGCCTCGGCTCGACGGAGTATTTTCGCTTCGCCGAGAGTTTGATTGCGCGAGGTGCGTCGCTGGGTAATGTCCGGATTTGCAGACCGGCAGAGCAGGATTCGGCGAAAGCAGTGACCTGCAAAAACCTCGGCAAATACGAGGTCTCTTACCGAACATAAGAGACATTATCGGACGTTGGGGAGAGGGGCGGATTCGGCGTGACGGCCCGCCTCATATGGCACTGGCTCACGTGGCCCAAGCATATGGCCCTATGCGCCGCGGCCCCCATCGTGCCCTGGTGCCGGGCAGCCTCCGGCTGCCGGTGCTGCTCGTCGTGTCCTACGACGCCGCCTCTTCCAGGAAGACGCCCATGCGGCGGAACTTCTCGTACCGATCCGAGACGAGGGTTTCGACCGGCTGATCGACCAGGCTCCGCAGCGATCGCACCAGCCAGGTCTTCAGCCGCGTCGCCATTTGCCGCGGATGGCGATGGGCGCCACCGGCCGGCTCCTCGATCACGGCGTCGATGACGCCGAATTCCTTGAGATCCCGCGAACGGAACCGAAGCGCGCGGGCGGCCTCGGCCTTGAACTCCACGCTCTTCCAGAGGATGCCGGCACAGCCCTCGGGGCTGATCACGCTGTAGTACGCATGCTCCAGGACGGCCACCCGGTCGCCGACGCCGATGCCCAGCGCCCCGCCCGAGCCGCCCTCGCCGATGACGCAACTCACCACCGGCACGCGCAGGCGCGCCATCTCAAACAGGTTGCGGGCAATCGCCTCGCTCTGGTTGCGCTCCTCCGAGCCCACGCCGGGGTAGGCGCCCGGCGTGTCGATGAGGGTCACGACGGGCATCCGGAACCGTTCCGCCAGTTTCATGAGCCTGAGCGCCTTGCGGTAGCCCTCGGGCTTGGGCATGCCGTAGTTGCGACGCACACGCTCCTTGGTGTCGCGCCCCTTCTGCTGGCCGATCAGCATGACCGGCTTCCCCGCCAGACGCGCAGGACCCCCGACGATCGCCGCATCGTCGGCATACATGCGATCGCCGTGCAGTTCGTCGAAATCGGTAAACACCTGGGGGATGTAATCCAGGGTGTACGGACGCTGCGGGTGCCTTGCCAACTGCGCCACCTGCCATGGCGTCAGGTTCGCGAACAGGCTGCGCGTCAGCGCCTGGCTCTTCGAGCGCAGGCGGGCGATTTCCTCGGCCGCGTTGATCTCGGTCGAGCCCTCGCCGAGGTACTGCAACTCGTCGATCTTCGCCTCAAGTTCGGCGATCGGTTGTTCGAAATCCAGAAAGTTCAGGTCCATGGGGGCGGCAAGGTCACCGATGCGCGTCGCGCCGTCAAGTGGCAATCCTCAGGCGTGCATGGCGACCGGCAGCCGCTCGACCTTCCCATGCGCTCCCCAAGCGCGCAGACACGCCTCTTGGTCGCGGGGATGATAGGTCAATTTGACGGCATCTTCGCCGAATTGGGCGATAAGATCGTCAATCAAGGCACGGGTAGGCCTCACGTTCCACTCGGCCGACAACTCCAGGAGGACGCAGGCGGCGGCACCCGGGTAATACACGGCGACCGCACAGCGCCCACCCCGCACCGGTCGCAGCGCCGCCTCAAGCCGCCCAAGCACGTCCCCGCCTTCGGTCCCGGCCGGCCAGCGCAGGATCAGGCGCCTCGCCTGCTGCTCGCGCGCCGTCTCAAGGCCCGTGAGCTTTTTCGCCGACAAACGCCAGCCCTCGCTGAAGTCGTCCCATTTGAGGCCGCCCTCCACGATGACGAGGGCATCTTTCACCACGAGGTCCTTGTGGTTCTGCGCCATGTCATCGAACAGGGACACCTCCAACCGGCCCGTGCCGTCATCCAGGGTGAGCAGGGTCCGGTTATTCCGTTTTTTGACCTCCAGCACGAGACCGGCCACCGTCACCTGCCGCTGCGGCGCGCCCCAGCCGCCGCCGCCGGCCGGCTTCGGCCCGCCGACGTCCGCAATCGTGGCCGGCGCGATGTACGTCAGATCCGTCCGGTAGGCATCCATCGGATGCCCGGAGAGGTAAAAGCCGAGCGTCTCCCGCTCGTGCGCCAGCCTCGTCCCCATCGGCCATTCCGCTACCGAAGGCCCGAGCGACGCGCGCTCATGGGCCACCGGCGCTGCGGCGACAAGACCGAACATGTCTTCCTGCCCCGTGGCCGAGGCCTCGCTGCGCTGCTCGCCCGCCTGCATCGCGCCCGGCAACTGCGCGAACAGACTCGCGCGGTTCACGCCCAGGCCATCCATCGCGCCCGCCTTGATCAGCGCTTCAAGGCACCGCCGGTTCACGGCCGAGAGACTGATGCGCATGCAAAGGTCCTGCAGGCTCTTGAACGCCCCACCCTCGCAACGCGCATCGACTATCGACTGGACGGCCGCCGCGCCAACTCCCTTGATCGCCCCCAGCCCATAGCGGATGGACTTGGAACTTGCCACTTCGAAACGCAGGGCGGAGGCATTGACGTCCGGCGGCAGCACCGTGATGCCCATCTCCTTGCAGTCTTCAACACCGACGACAACCTTGTCCGTCTTGTCCATGTCGCAGGAAAGGACGGCGGCCGCGAACGCCGCGGGATAGTGCGCCTTGATCCAGGCGGTGTGGTAGGTCAGTACCGCATAGGCTGCCGAGTGGGACTTGTTGAATCCGTAGCCGGCAAACTTCTCCATCAGGTCGAAGATGTGGGTCGCCTGCGCCTCGGGCACACCGCGTGCCGTCGCGCCCGAGGTGAATACGGCGCGCTGTTCGGCCATCTCCTCGGCTTTCTTCTTGCCCATCGCACGGCGCAGCAGGTCGGCACCGCCCAGCGTGTAACCGGCCAGCACCTGGGCGATCTGCATGACCTGTTCCTGATACAGGATGACCCCGTAGGTCGGCGTCAGCACCGGTTCGAGGTCCGGATGCAGGTAGTCGATCTTCTGTCCCCGCGGCGCATGCTTGCGATCGATAAAGTCATCCACCATGCCCGACTGCAGGGGGCCAGGACGGAACAGTGCGACGAGCGCGACAATGTCCTCGAAACGATCCGGCTGCAGCCGCCTGAGCAGATCGCGCATACCGCGGGATTCAAGCTGGAAGACCCCGGTGGTACGACACGCCTTGAGCAATTCGAAGGTCTTTGGGTCATCAAACGGCAGCCGGTCTATTTCGACGGGCGGCTCGCCTGCAGCCGCGCGCTCCTCGTTGACGATCCGGACCGCGACATCGATCACGGTCAGCGTTCGCAGCCCCAGGAAGTCGAACTTCACGAGGCCGGCCGCCTCGACATCGTCCTTGTCGAACTGCGTCACAACCGACGTACCGCCCTCTTCGACGAAGAGCGGGGCAAAGTCGGTCAGCACGGAAGGTGCAATGACAACGCCGCCGGCATGCATGCCTGCGTTGCGGGTGAGACCTTCGAGCGAACGCCCGAGATCTATGATGGCGCGGACGTCCTCCTCGTTTTGGTACGCGCGCTTCAGTTCCTCTTCCTGTTCAAGCGCCTTGTCGAGCGTCATGTCGAGTTCGAACGGAATCAGCTTGGCGATGCGGTCCACCGCTCCGTAGCCATGGCCGAGAACGCGCCCGACGTCCCGCACCACCGCCTTCGCCGCCATGGCCGCTAAAAACGCGTCGCGCACAACCAGCCCAACGTCGAGTGCATCGGAACGAGCTCGATAGTGCTCCACGTCGGCGAGTGCTTCCGCCGCCACCGCTTGGGCCGCCGATCGCCCAAAATCAAAGACCAGTTGATTCGCACCCAGAACACGCAGCCTGCGCTGCTCGCGGCGAGCGTCGCGCGCTGGCTGCTCAACCGCGCCTTTGCCCGCCGCCCTTCTGTTACTTGGGTATGTTTATTCGGGTGCGCTAATGCGAAGACTTGGCGTATCCGAAAACAATTACGAAATTTGACTGCCCATGTTCGCGCGGATACATTGCCTCAATGCGAAGTGGTGGCTGAAAATCCCATCCTCTTGTATCTTCCAAATGCCATATGGCAAAACTTGATCTCTTGCTGGCCCCTCGCGCATGATTGGAGCACCAATGCCATTGCCTGATC
>CAXBRZ010000232.1:0-4656 GCA_963978075.1 uncultured bacterium
AGCCTTTTGCGCGCATGTGCGAGGTGGCGCAGGAACTTGCCACATCCATGGATGGGTTGATCACCGATGACCATGGTCAATTGCTCTCCGAGCAAGCCATTCAAATCATCGATCGTGATTTGCGCCAACTTTACGAAGCCTTGAGCTCACGCGATCTCGCCGCAGGCAGTCCCCAGGCGCGTCGCTTGTTCAGTTGAGTCCACCGATGAGCGATCGGATCGCCGAATTGCGTGCCTTGTTGCAAGAGGCGGGTCATCACTACCATGTGCTTGATCAACCCATCATGCCCGATGCGCAGTACGACCGGCTGTTTCGCGAGTTGGAGGAGATTGAGAGGGAACACCCGGAGCTGAGGACGCCCGACTCGCCGACGGCGCGTGTTGGTGGGCCGCCTGTGGCGGGTTTCACGCCTCATCGACACCTTACGCCGATGCTGTCGCTTGACAACGCGTTCGACGAGGACGAGTTGAGAGCCTTTGACCAGCGGGCAAAGAAGACTCTGGGAACAACCGGCGAAATCGAGTACCACGTCGAACTCAAGTTCGATGGCGCATCGATCAGCCTGACCTACGAAAACGGCGTGCTCGTAACCGCAGCCACGCGTGGCGATGGCACGACCGGCGAGGACGTGACCGCCAACCTGCGCGAGATCGCGCGCCAGTTGCACGAGTTGCCTCGGACGTTGGACTTGCGCGAATGCGTGGCAAGCGTCTGCCGTTCGGATCTGGCGGACTCGGACTGGCCGCATCGGTACTGGCAGCGCAGCACGCTCTGGTCCCCGAAAGCCCGCCGCGAATGGGTCGATCCGGACCTACGCCCCCTGCCCGCATGAATCGATCCCCGCCATGGGGAATGAATTTCTGCACAAACGCATCAATTATTCGACTTACGCCGAGTCATCCGTGATCGGCAGACTGACGGCTCCCTTACCAACGGAGCCGACCATGACCGACCTCAAAACACTCGATGCACGGATCGAGGCGCTTTCTCTGAAAATCGCCCGCATGCAGAACCGGCGCCAGCGCATGGCGGTGCGCGAAGCGCGCATGGCGGAACTGAACCGGCGCACCGCCGAGGCACAGCGCCTGACGCTCGCCGGCGAGTTGCTGCTGCAGGCGGTGGAACGGGGCGTGCTGCCGCGTGACACCGTCTCGCAGTGGTGCGAGAGCCAGTCGCTGCCGAGCGAAGGGCGCGCGCTGCTGGGTTTGTGACGGATCCGCGTCCTGTCACAGCGGACGGGAGCGGCTGCGGTCGTGGCTGCGGTAGATCTGCGCTTCGACCGCAGAGTTTTCCAGCTGCAGGTAGTGGGCACGGCGCAGTTCGGACTCGCTCAGCTGCAGCGTGGCCGGATCAACGACGATCCGCAAGTTCAGCGAAGACCAGTAGTGCAGCGCTCCCTTGCCCTGCTTCAAGAGATTGGCGATCAGCGTCTTCATCGCCTCTTCCGTGGGCGTGACCTCGAGTTCGATCTCGACGCAGTCCGACGGGCCGGCCTCGCCGCTGCGGCATGGCGCCGGTCCGTCGACCCGAAACTGCACGCGATGTGCGATCACGCCCGCCGGAACGCCGACCATCGGCAGGTTGAGGTTCACCTCTCTGAGCTCGCCGGTGGGCAGCGTCGCGTCGATCCAGATGGCGGTGCCGAGTGCGTGGCTGCGCGCCAGATCGTTCTCGATCCGCTCGCGCGACACGTACGTGTCGAAGTACGTGCGCAGGTTCGTCTCGGCCTGCTTGCGGCGTGCCGTGTCCGTGGCGGGCACTTCCTGGTCCAGCCATTGCGCGGTGGCCTGCTTGAGTTGGAGGGCGTAGGCGTCGTAGTCCTCGATGCCCACATAGCCGCCGTCGGCGCCGATGATCATGGGCGGCAGTTTGGCGACAGTCTGCTGCAGGAAGGCCGCTAGGCGGGCGTCGTAGTCCTCGCTGGTCAGCGCGGAGCGTGACTGGATGGTGACCTCCCCGGTGATGACCCGAAAGCCGCCGCCAGCCCGCCTCTCGATGTGGGTGCCGCCACTGAGATCAAAGGTCTTGGGCGACGCGTGACCGTGGTCATAGCGGGTGACTTCGACCGTGGAGTCGATGTCGATCTGGCTGGGTGACCAGTTGAAGTGGAAGGTGGTCTTGCCTGGCGGTGGTGCCGGCGGCAGTGGCAGTGCGTCGGATTGCAGCCACTCGGCGAGGATGCGGCGGTTGTCGAGGCTGTCGTCGGTGAGGCCGTGGCGGTCGTCGAGTGCGATCGCCGACTCCATCATCGCGCGGCTGTCCTGCGCGTCGCCGAGGATGCGGGAATAGTTGGCTGCCTGGAACCGCAGGTAGGCCTCGTCGTCGTACTGATGTCGGTCGCGTGCAACGCCGATGCCCTCGATCGCCTTGTCACGCGCGACCTCGGTCGCCTTCACGAGATCCTCCTCGCTGTGGGCACACTGGCCACGCGACCAGGCGAGGCTGGCCTCGAGGCTCAGGCGATGCGCCCGGTAAGAGGGCAGCAGTTCGGCGTAGGCGTTCTCAAGGTAAGGACGCGCCTCGGCTTCCGCCGCCGCGAGGTGGGCCTCGCAGTCGCTCTGGAAGGCGCGCGCGTAGGCGAGCGCCTTCATCCGGTGCAGGTTGAGTGCCTCCGGAAAGTCCGGTCCGTGCGCTGCGACCGCCGCGAGGTCCGCCTCAAGCGCCGAGATCTCCTCCTCCAGTGTGGCGGCCTGGGCCAGGAAAGGCAGCAGCAGCAGCGCCCACCACGGTCGGGAAATCCGGGACATGGTCATTCCTTGACGGTGGCGCCCACGAGGCGCGCGATCGCGCCGAGCGTCGTCTGCGCGGCATTGAAACCCAGCCTGAAGTCCGCCTCGCCGAACGTTGCGTAGACGTCGGTCGGCTGGTGCCAGTGCGGATCGGAGCCGGCACCGATCTCGCGGCCGCGCTCGTTCTCGCGCAGGCTGATCGCGGGGACGAGATCCATGAACGGCACGCTGTCGGTGTTGGTCATGTGCGGCCCGACGCTCGCCGGATAGTCCGTGGCGTAGGCTTCGTTGGCGGCCTGGAAGGCGAAGGCCAGACGCATCGCGCCGTCGGCCTCCCGCGAGCGCGACTGGAACTCGATGTTGACGTCCGCCTCACGCCGCTGCGTGGGCGACACATGTCCGGCCGCGTCCGGCAGCCCATGGTCGAACAGCATCATGTCGTGTTGCACCATGCCGAGCCAACGCGGCTCGGGGTAGCGTCCGGAGCCTGGCGGCGACTCCTGTCCTTGCAGGGCGCGGCGCTGCGCGACGTAGGCGTACGCGCCGTCAAGGCCGGTCTCCTCGTTGTTCCACAGGACAAAGCGCACGGAGCGCTCGGTCTTCACCGTGGGATCCGACAGCACGCGGGCCAGTTCCAGCACGATGGCGGAACCGGAGGCATCGTCGTTGGCCGCCTCGCCCCAGCCGTGGCCGTCCATGTGGCCCCCCACGAGATACATCTCCTCGGGGTGGGTCGTGCCGATCTTGGTGCAGAAGATCTCTTCCCGCGGACCGGGTGTGGAGGGCTCCGCGTTGAGCTCGCGCAACTGCGCGTTGGCCTGTCGGGCGGGATCCTCGTTGACGCCGGTGCGGGCCTCGAAGCCGCGGTAACGGCCACCACCGACGGCGGGGTTGGGCACATCCGCCTTCGGGGGTCCGCTCGGCCGCTCGCGTGCCTTGGGATCGAAGTGGTAGCGCAGGCGGGTGACGTCGCTGCAACCGTAGGCGCGTAGCTGCGCCTCGATCCAATCCAGCGCCGCACGGTTGCGGGCAGTGCCCTCGCGCCGGTCACCGAAGGCGGTCAGGCCCCGGATGCTGCCTTCATAGCCGGTGAGGTTGAGGCGTCCGACCAGGACCGCGGCCGGATCCACGGGCGCGGCCGCAGCGCCAAGACCGATGCCGAGACCGAACATTCCCACCATCCATCGCCACGGCCGCGTTCGCATCGTTCCTGTCCTCTGTCTGAAGGCAATGGCCGCTGACGGTACACGCAAGCACGCACAGCGGCGAGACATCGTGCGCACAGGGCGCAAATCAAATCTTGTGTGAAATTCAAATTTCTCATGTAAGCATAGATTCAAAAACAAGAAAAACGGAAAAAACGTTTCGTGATTTTCCATCAAAGCCCCAGCGGTTGCCCTGCCCCACCGCTATCCTGTGTCGGTCGCCGACCCTTGAGGCTGAGTGCCATGCGCCGCTACGTCACCGTGGATGTCTTCACCGATCGCCGGTATGCCGGCAACCCGCTGGCCGTCGTGCTTGATGCCGAAGGCCTGAGCGAGGCCCAGATGCAGGCGATCGCCACGGAGTTCAACTACTCCGAGACCACCTTTGTCCTGCCGCCGGCCGATCGTGCCCACAGCGCACGGGTGCGCATCTACACGCCGACCACGGAAGTGCCCTTCGCCGGGCATCCGAATGTCGGGACGGCGGTGGTGCTGGCGCGGGAGTGGGTGGCGGCCGGGCAGGCCCTGCCGGAGCGGTTCGTGTTCGAGGAGGCTGCAGGACTCGTGCCGGTCGCCCTGTGGCAACACGGCGCCGAGGTGACGGGGGCGGAACTCACCGCACCGGCGCCGCTGGCCTGCACGGCCACCGTGACCGCCGCCGAAGCGGCGGAATGCCTCGCGCTGTCTCCCGACGAAGTGGTCGTCACGACGCACGCGCCGAC
>CAXBRZ010000233.1:0-4649 GCA_963978075.1 uncultured bacterium
CAATGGAGTTGACATGAGTTTCGCTCGCCACAGTGCCTCCTGCCTGCTCGGATTCCTGCTGGCTGCAGCGTCGCCTTCCCACTCGGCAGCGCACCTTGACCGTGCGGGAGATGTGGTAGGCGAAACCGTCCGCCTGATCGATGCCCGTCTCGCGCTCATGCCAGACATCGCTGCGGCCAAGTGGGTCGCTCATCTGCCCGTGACGGACTCAGCGCGGGAGCAGGTGGTCATCGCAGCGGCGGGCGAGGCGGCCGAGCACCGCGGCCTTGCCCGAAAGCCGGTCGAGAGACTTTTTGTCCTGCAGATGGAAGCCGCCCGCAACCGTCAGGAGCGTCTCATCGAGCTTTGGCAACGCGAGGGTGGAGGACCGACTCACGCGCCCTCACTCAGCCAATCGCTCCGGCCGAGACTGGACCGGCTGACGGTCGAGTTCATCGAGGCGCTGGTTCGGGCAGTGCCATACCTCGCCAACGCGCCGCTCGACTCACTGTCCGAAGCACTGCCGGCCGAGCGCTGGACCGCAGACGAAAGGACTCGTCTGGCCACCGCACTGAAGGACATCCATTTCGATACAGGCCGGTCAGTGAGACGCACACGGATGACGGGCATCCTGCGGATTGGCGTGCCTGCCGATTACGCCCCGTTTGCGTGGGAAGCAGGCGCGGAGCTCGTGGGCGCGGATATCGACCTCACCACCGCCCTTGCCGCACAACTCAACCTCACACCCGTCTATGTGCGCTCGTCCTGGGCAGGTCTCCTCGCCGACCTGGAGGAAGACCGCTTTGATCTTGCCGCAGGAGGCATCTCGGTGACGCCGGCGAGGCAAGCCCGCGCAGGCTTCTCGGCCACCCTCGTCACCGGTGGCAAGACAGCCATCGGCCGCTGTTCCGACAAGGCGCGATTCACCTCATTGCAGCGGATAGACCAGCGCGGAGTGCGCGTTGTCGAAAACCCCGGCGGAACCAACGAGGCCTTCGCCCGTCGACACCTCACCGAGGCGAGCCTCGCCATTCACACCGACAACGTCAGCGTCTTCAACGAACTGCTCGAAGGACGGGCCGACGTAATGTTGACCGACGATCTGGAGGTCGCACGGATCGCACGGCACGAAGCACGGCTCTGCCGTCTTTTTGACGACGTGTTCGAGCCCGCAGACAAGGCCCTGTTGCTGCCGCTGGAAAGCGAGTGGAAGGATCTGGTGGACCCCGTCGTAGCACCGGCCGTCACCCGTGGTGACTACCGGCACTGGCTGGAGATGGCGACCGCGCGCTGATTTTCGGATTCTGCGTAGGGCGCGCCCGAGCGCGCCGTGGTCTGATTCCAACGTCATGAATGCCGCCGCTCCCAACCCGACCGTGTACGACCTTCTCGGAGGCGCGACGGAATTGCGCCGCCTCGTCGATCGGTTCTACGACCTGATGGATTCCCGCCCCGACTACGCGCGACTTCGTGCGATCCACGCTCCCGATCTCAATCCGATGCGTGAAAAACTCACCGACTGGATGAGCGGTTGGCTCGGTGGGCCCGCGCTGTATGACGCCCGACCGGACGCCACGTGCATCGGACATGCACACGCCTGCGTGCGGATTGATGCTGTCATGCGCGACCAGTGGGTGGAATGCATGGATCAAGCGCTCAACGACTGCGGCACTTCAGCGGAAGTTCAGGCACGCCTTCGACCGCCGCTGGCCGCCCTGGCGGAATTTCTGCGCAATCACTAGCGTTGGCATGCTGCGGGCGGCTACCGTAGGCGCTCTGCCACGGGAGACCACCCTCATGCTCACGCGCCGTCACTTTCTGGGTTCGACTGCCGCCGCCACGTCGCTTGCGCTGGGCGCCTGTGGCCAACGCAAGGCACTGGCCGACTCCGGTCCGTTCGCGCACCTCTCATCGCGGGCGAAGGAAGCCACGCCGATCGCCGGCCAGGAGTATCTGGACCGGCAAGTCCGGGCCCGTGAACTCATGCACTCGGCAGGGCTTGATGCGATCGTGGTGGCCGAAGGGACGTCGCTCACCTATTTCACCGGCGCCAAATGGTGGGGATCGGAGCGGCTTTTTGCTTTCGTCCTGCCAGCCAAAGGCGCGGCTTTCATCGTCTGTCCCGCCTTTGAGGAAGCACGGGCGCGGGAGCAGGTGCAGGTGGCTTCGGAGAAAGGCGAACTGGACGTACGGACCTGGCAGGAAGACCAGAACCCCTACGACCTGCTCGCGCAGGGACTTCGTGACCGGGGCATTGCCACCGGGCGGGTGGGACTTGAGGAGAACGTGCGGTTTGTCTTCGCGGACGGCATCGCGCGCAGCGCGCCAGGCCTGCACCTGCAAAGCGCAACGCCCGTGACCGCAGGCTGCCGCATGGTGAAGAGCGAGCACGAGATTGCGCTCATGCGCCTGGCCTCCGAGGTGACACTCGCTGCGTACGAGGCCACTTGGAAGGCGCTCAAGGTCGGCATGACAGGCAACGAGATCACGACACTGTCACGCCAGGCGCACGAAGCGCTTGGATTCGAAGGTGCGGCCGACTTGGTCCTGATCGGCGCTGCCTCTTCCTTCCCGCATGGCTCGGTCCAGCCGACGCGTTTGCAGGAAGGCACCATCGTCCTGTTTGACGGCGGCTGCAATGTGGCCGGATACAAGTCCGACATCAGCCGGACCTTCGTGATCGGCAAACCCACGGACAAGATGCAAAGGGTGTTCGACACGGTGAAATCCGCGCAGTCCGCGGCACTGGCAGCAGCGCGACCCGGCGTGACCTGTGGCGCAATCGATGCAGCGGCACGGGCCGTCATTGATCAGGCGGGATTCGGGCCGGAATACGCTCACTTCACTCATCGGGTGGGCCATGGGATGGGCATGGATGGCCATGAATGGCCGTATCTCGTCCGAGGCAATGCAACCCTACTGGCCGCAGGCATGACGACCAGCAACGAGCCTGGCATTTACCTCGCCGGCGAATTCGGCGTACGGCTTGAAGATGACATGCACATCACCGCAAACGGAGCGGAACTTTTTACGCCACAGAGCCACTCGCTCGAACAGCCGTTTGCGCGTGGTTGACTCAGCTGCGTACCAGACGGCGACGCAGCTGAGCCAGCCGGCGCTGGTCGGTGGCTGAGGCCATCGGCGGTGTCAGCTTAAGGCCGGCAATCGTCGCCGATAGGATCGCGGCAACCGCCGCCCGGGCAAGGTGCTTGTCGTCGGCCGGAATGATGTACCAGGGCGCCTGCGGGGTGCTGGTCGCAGACAGCATGTCCTCATAAGCCTTCATGTATTGCGGCCAAAATGCCCGTTCCTCGACATCGGCAGACGAAAACTTCCAGCGCTTTTCGCGCGTATCGATCCGCTTCAGCAGCCGCTTCTTCTGCTCTTCGCGCGAAAGGTGCAGGTAGAACTTCAGCACGCTCGTGCCGCTGCGCACGAGATGGCGCTCAAGGGCATTGATGTCCTCGTAGCGTTCTTTCCAGAGGCGGCCGGTCGGAAGCGTGGGAACCGCACGCTGCGCCAGCCACTTCGGATGCACCCTGACCACCAGCACTTCCTCGTAGTAGGAACGGTTGAAAAGTCCGATGCGGCCGCGCGCCGGCAAGTTGCGCGTATACCGCCACAGGTAGTCGTGAGACAGCTCCTCAGCCGACGGGACGCCGAAACTGTGCACCTCGCAGCCTTGCGGACTGACGCCGCTCATCACGTGCTTGATCGTTCCGTCCTTGCCCGACGCATCCAGGCCCTGAAGGATGACCAGCACCGAGTGGCTTTGACTCGCCCACAGGCGCTCCTGCTGAGTCGCAAGTTCCATCCGGCTGTGCTCAAGGAGTGCCTCTGCCCTGGCCCGCAGCGGCGCTTCCCCGGGCAATACGAAGCGGACAAGCTCAGAGCCGAGCGTGTCCACCTGCGAGAGGCGCACGCGCGTACCCAGGCGGACCCGGCAATGCCGGATCAGACGGCGATGATGCTTGGACACCGACTGGCTCCTTCCACTTGGATCCGTCCTAGTGTGCGCCTCGGCGACTGCTGGCGAAAGCGCTAGCACCGGTCGGCCCGAAAGGCGAAACTGGAACTCTTTGCACGAGCCTGATTGCAATGACTGCCAGCGACCACGCCCACACGCGTTCCTCGATCAAATCGTTCGTGCTGCGTACCGGCCGCATGACGGCCGCCCAGCTGCGGGCTCTGGAGGATCTTTGGCCGAAGTATGGGCTTGAACCGGCGGATTCCCGCTTCGACCTCGAAGCGATATTCGGCCGACAGGCACCTTGCACTGTGGAAATCGGCTTTGGCGACGGAGAACTCCTGGTCACGCTGGCGGCGGCGCATCCTGAACGCGACTTTCTGGGCTTTGAAGTGCACACGCCCGGAGTTGGCCACTGCCTGCTGCGCGCCGCGCAACTGGAACTGACCAACCTGCGCGTCGTGCGGGCGGACGCCGTCGACGTGATGCAGCGCTGCATCAGCTCCGCTTCGCTGGACGAGGTGCTGGTTTACTTCGCTGACCCGTGGCCCAAAAAGCGCCACCACAAGCGGCGGATCGTTCAAACCGGCTTTGCCGACCTCGTTGCCGAAAAACTCAAGTCAGGCGGAATATTGCGCCTCGCCACCGACTGGGTCCCGTACGCGCAATGGATGCGCGAGGTGCTGGACCCCCATCCTGCATT
>CAXBRZ010000234.1:0-4646 GCA_963978075.1 uncultured bacterium
TCGGATTCGTGACGCGGGATGATCTGCCGGAACTGGAACGGCAGGCCGGAGGCGTCGACCTCGTGGCGGTCTATTTTCCGCTGAGTTACATGATGGGCGGCGTGACGATGTTCCTGCCCAAGGACTCACTTGAATACGTCGACATGCCGGTGGAGGCGGCAATGCGTCTCGCCATTACGGGCGGCATGGCGACGACCGGACCTGCGACGCGGGAGTGATCAGCGGCCCATGCGGCTGATCTTTGAACCTTCAAGGGTCAGGTTGTACATCAGTCCCTTGTTCGAAAATAGAAATCCGATGACGGGTTTCTGCAGGGTATCGGTATCGATTTCCCCGCCGACACCCACCGTCGCGATCGCGATCGACGAGTCCACCCCGACTTTCCAGCCGTCGCTGTTACGGAAATGACGCAAGGCCTCGTCAGTCATGAACAGCACCACCACGCTCTTGCGCTGGATGCCGAGCTGAAAGCCCACCGACAGGGCGGCGATGTTGTAGTAATCCGTGGTACGCCCATCGGTCAGCAGCGCGCCTTCGCCATACTCACCGCCGATGCCGCTGCCCATCTTGATGACGCGCGGGAAGACCAGCATTCCGCGTGCCTTGGTGCCGAGCTCCCGGGCGGTTGGCGAGGTCTGGTAGAGCTCGCGCAACGACTCGCGCACACGAACATCCATCTCGTCATGAGTGCCCGCCAGGGCCATCAGCGGGCAAAGCAGACACAGGAACGCCAAGGACCGGCGCAGGACATTGCCACTCATGATCCAGTCTCCGGCCGGTCAGCCTTCAGGCCGACAGGGCCGCGGACAAACGCAGACGGCTGTGGTGATAGGCAATCCCCAGATGCCGAACGCCGGCCGTGTCGCGGGCAATCCGGCGTGCCTGCTGCATCAGTCGCGCCAGCACGTGTTCCGAGGCGTAGGCACCGCCCTGGGCGTAATCGGCGGCCACTCCCACATGCAGCACGGTCATCCTATCCGCAGCATCGCGTGCGTACACAAGGACACCCACCGTGCGGGCGAGAGTGCCTTCTTCGTGCACTGCCCAGAGGGTATGTGCATCGGCAATGCCACTGACGGCTATGTGCAGACCCGTCGCATCCTCCACGACCTCCGGCACACCGTAGCGCTCGATGGAGTCCGCGATGGCATCGCGCAGGCGGTGCTGGCCACCGTTGAAAAACAGCAGTGATTCAACCTGACCGCGCATCCACATGGGGACGCGCGTCTTGCACAGAATTCTGTACGGCATGATCCAGTCCTCCACCCGTCGACTCTCGTTCTCTTTATTTTTCCGGGGATTCCTCCCGCCTCAGGCGGGGGCCCCATTGGTGGTCATCGTGCGCCGCTGAAAAGCCATTGTCTACGGTTTTTTTGCAGGGACCTTCCGAAAAAGACATATCAATCAATAGGTTAGATGACGCCAAAATACAACACCGATTTGGGCATCGAAGACTTTGTACAGGGGCAACTTGCGGATATTGGTGGAAAATCTCGGCGGTGCGATCCGTTGTACAGGTTCAACCCTCCTGTCTTGGGGACGCAACGACGGGGTGGCGAGGCACAGGCCAAAAAGCCCTGATAGGATGCCTGCCCCTGTTGCGGGGACAGTGCCCCCGGGAGTGCCCTACGTCGTGCGGATTCGGTGTCGTTCCGGCCTGCTCATCCTCGCTACGGTCGCCCTTGTGGCGACAGGGCCGGTGCGCGCCGCAGAACCCCGCACGGCCCCAAAGGCCGGCCCTGCGGCGAGCCACCCGCACGCACCGGCCGGCAGCACGCCCAGATCCCCCAAGGCCGCCCCCGGCAAGGCCGGCAAACGCAGCGGCAAACGCGGTAGCGACCCGGCCCTCGCCCATCCCTCCAAAGGCCCGCCTCCGACCTGGTCCATCCGGCCTCCTTCAGGCACCCGGGCGCAGGCCAGTGACGAGGAATACACCGACGCCGACCCCCCGCCCTGGAACGCCCGCTGGGGTTGCGCCGTTACCTCCGGCGGTGCCTCTTCGGTACTGGCGGCCATCGGCCTGTCCGATGACGCTCTCAAGGCGGTCCTGGTGGGCGACGGAGTCGAGGGTGATCCCGGCACCGGTTGCATACCCTACGCGCTGCTGACGAGCGAGGAGTCGGGATTGCTGGCCGTCGCACTCGTCGCGCGCGATGCAGAAGGAGCGCAGCGACTGCACGTCTACAGCCGAGAGCGCGCCCGTGGGCCCATCACGGGCAGATCTGACGTCTGGCCTCCCGCAGCGCGCTTTCGGGTCATATCACTCGACCCTGATGATGCGATGTGGAATACCGGAGACGCGGAAAGGCTGGTACCGGCAGACCTCACCTACACCGTGGTATCGCTCACTCGTGCCCTGGTACAACCGCTCGAGGCGGCCGTCGTCGCAGCGTGTGACGTTCACATCGTGACCGAAACGGATCCCGAGGGCAGTGAACCCCATCTGGTCAGTGTGGAACTGGTGGACCGAGCCAGCGGCCGCCCTTTGGGTCAGGCGATCTGGGTCGACCGGCCGGATCTGCCAGGCGGGTTTTACGCGGCCAACGGCGAATCCTACGAACCGCTGTTTTGGGTCAGTCCGGTCAATTTCACTTACGTGTCCAGAGGCGTTCGCGCTACCGGAACGGCGGCAGCCCGTGCCGCATCGGCGCCAGCGGGCTCACGCAAGGGCAAATCCAAGAAGCGGCAGTTGGCCCAGCGCATCCGTCACGACGCCCTGCACATCGGCATCGACTACGTGGCCCCCGTGGGTATGCCGGTGGTCGCGGTCGCAGAAGGAACCGTGCTGTTTGCAGGGCCTTTCAGTGGCTATGGCAATCTCATCATCATCCAGCACAGTGGCGGCTACACGACGCATTACGGCCACCTCTCCGCCTATGCCCCTAACCTCACGATAGGCAGCCGAATCGAACGCGGGCAGGTGCTCGGAAAAGTGGGGTCGTCGGGCCTCTCCACCGGGCCTCATCTGCACTTTGAGATCCGTCATGATGGGGCGTACATAGACCCGCTGGATCTGGCACAACCTTACTCGCTGTGGTCACTGCGTCCCGCCGACTACGGATCACTGGCGCGGCGCATCCTTGAGAACACGCTGGCACGCGAACCGCGTGGCTGATTGCCCGGACCCGTCAACGGCGCCCGAACTCCACCGCCGTCGCCGCGATGACCGCAGGACGTGCCGCGATGCGTGACCGAAACGCCCCAATTTCCGCAAACGCGGCAAGATCCACCGCCACACGATCCGTCCACGTCAGGGTCGTATACAGATAGATGTCGGCCACACTGTAGCCAGCTTCCAGCAACGTTGGACGGGTCTTCAGAACTGATTCTGTGAAGGCATATCGGCGTGCCAGCACGTCCCGTGCCATCGCTTTCATCTCTGCCGTCGCCGCGGGATTGAAAAGCGGCGAGAAACTCTTGTGAATTTCCGAGTTGATATACCCCAACCACTCCATCAGCCGGTAGCGCTGCATCGTGCCAATCTGCGCAGCGAGTCCCGCAGAAGGCGCAAGGTCCGCCAGATACTGCAGGATTGCCACACCCTCCGTCAGAATCTCACCGGAGTCCAGTTGCAGGGCCGGCACATAGCCCTTGGGATTGATGGAAAGGAAATCCTCTCCGGCAGCGGTTTTCTTGGTGCGAAGGTTCACCCGCTCGACCGTGTGATGCAGCGCCAACTCGTGCAGGACGACATGGGCGGCAAACGAGCAGGCGCCGGGAGAGTAGTAGAGTTTCATGCAAGCCTCCGAAGGATCTGTCCGTTACGGCGTCATGGGGTACAGGGTGGGGATGAAGCGGCGCCCCGCAATGGACGGACCGGCATGCCAAGGCGCTCCAACAGAAATGCCTGCTCCAGCGCAATGTCCTTGTGGGTGCCGAAGCGGCCGGTGGCACCCGCATGTCCGGCGTCGAGGTGCATGTGCAGCAGGATGGGCGCATCCCCCGTCTGGCACTCGCGCATACGCGCCACCCACTTGGCGCTTTCCCAGTACTGCACCTGGGAATCGTGCAGCGCACCGGTCGCCAGCACGGCCGGATAGGATTGCGCGCGCAGATTGTCGTAAGGCGAATACGCGAGCATGCACTGGTAGGCCAGTGGATCCTGGCCTGGATTTCCCCATTCCTCGTATTCGAGCGTGGTCAGCGGCAAGTCCTCGTCCAGCATGCTCGACAGGACGTCGACGAAGGGCACGTGGGCAACTATCGCCTGGAATTCCGCCGCGGCCTCGTTGGCAATCACACCCATCACGAGCCCGCCTGCGCTGGCCCCGACCGCACCGCACCGTGTGCCGTCGACCATGCCGACCGTCACGAGGGCTCGGCGCACGTCGATGAAATCCTCGAAGGTATGATGCTTGTGCTGCAGGCGACCTGCGTCGTACCACTGGCGGCCAAGTTCGCCACCGCCGCGGACATGGGCGATGCCATAGACGATCCCACGATCGACTAGAGGCAGCAAGGATCGGTCGAACGAACTCGGATGGCAGGCGCCATAAGCGCCATAGGCAGTCAGCACGAGGGGCGCGCTTGCGTCGAGGGGCGTGCTTTTTCTTCGCAACAGCGTCACGGGAACCGCGGTTCCGTCACGGACCACCACGGCACCGCGCTGCACGTCGTAATCACCGGATCGATGCTCACCGCCGATA
>CAXBRZ010000235.1:0-4571 GCA_963978075.1 uncultured bacterium
CTCCGCGGCCACCGTGCGATCGGCCTCCCGCAGGACCGCGGTACGTACGAAAGTGGCGAGCGGCAGCCCGGCCAAGGCGGCTGCGCGATCGAGTCGCTCCCGGTCTCGCGCCGACAGGCGAAGATCAAGGCGTGCGGTTGCGGTCATGGCTGGACTCCAATTTCGTGTCTGTACGGCATTATGCCGTACAATCTTCGGGAACGCCAGAATCGGACCTGGCCCGGGTCGACCGGCCTTCGCCTTTTCCGGCGACGACCGGTCCGCCCGCGAACTCTCGCCCCTCCGGTGGGTCGCGGGTGGCGAAGCCACGCCCCGCGATAATCATCCGTAACGCACCAATCGGCACGATAGCTTTGCGGAGCTGCTCGACGAGAGAATTTCCGACGGCTAGCGGGTTCGCTCGAGGAACCAGGAGGCGAGTTGCTCTTCGGTGCGCTCGCCCGCCGCGAGGGCGATGAAGGTTACGGTGCACTCCTCGTCGGATGCCACAAGTTCGCGGTCGTTCAATTCGAGAAAGAGTTCTGCGACGACCAGGCTCGTGCGCTTGTTCCCATCTAAGAACGGATGATTTCGCGCAATGCCAAACGCAAGGCTCGCGGCAAGAACGGGAATGGATCGTTCGCCATAAGCAAAGGCGTTCCGCGGCTTTGCCAGTGCAGACTCGAGAAGCCCCGCATCGCGCAGGCCGCCTTGTCCGCCATGTTCGGCGAGTTGTTCGTCGTGCACGGCATGCACGATCGAAATTGCGACCCATACCGGCTCGTCGACGGGCACGGCTTAATTTACTTTGCAAGTTCGCGCAGCACTGCGCGGCGCTTCTTCATTACCTTTCGGGCAACCGACATCTGCTGCTCGAACGCGGGATCGTATGGCGTGAGGCGGTACCCGTCCGGTGACTCGGTGATGTAGATCGAGTCGCCCTTGGCAACCTTGAGACGATGCAGCGCCTCCTTCGGCAGCACGACGCCGAGGGAGTTGCCGACAGAGGTGAGTTTAAGTTCGATCATCATTGAATGTTATTACGAATGTACATACGATGCAAGAACGAGCCGGCGAAACTCGGATAGAGTCAGTCTCGGGTCGTGACGCTTAAGTCTCTGTTTATAAGAAGATAATCCAAGTTTTAACGCGGTATTTTTGGATTGTTCGCAAACTTGCCCCTTAGCATAGGCGAATCCCTGTTCAATCCGCGTGTGCCACGGATGTCGCGATAAGGGTACTTATCCGGGCCCCTCGGCCACTAACGCATTGGCAGGCACTTCGATTATTGGGACGCTGCGTGGGATCAGGGGGTCGCCTGTGGCGCTATTGACAGCAGCCCGGTTGGGATTACTATAGGTATAATTATTGCCGGGGAGGCCTCATGACCGCTCTCAAACTGACGGCAATCGGCACTTCGACGGGCGTCGTGATCCCCAAGGAGCTGCTCACGCGCATGAAGGTCGCGCGTGGTGACCTCCTACACGTCGTCGAAACGCCGGATGGCATGCTGCTGACCCCGTACGATCCGGCCGTCGCCGCCCAAGTCGATGAGGGCCGGGCGTTCATGAAGGCCTACCGGGACACGTTTAAGGCGCTCGCCGAGTGACGCCGAGCGTTAGGTGGATCGATCCACACGCGCTGCTCCTGCTGCACGATGAAAGTCTCGCCATGTTCGGTGGTGCGGCTGGACTGCGGGATCCGGGTCTCTTCGAATCAGCGCTTGCGCGACCCGTCAACCTGAAGTCCTATCATCCCGAGTCGACGATCACCGAACTCGCGGCGTCTTACGCATTCGGACTCGCCAGGAACCATCCATTCGTCGACGGCAACAAGCGCTGCGCGTTCCTTGCGCTCGGTCTGTTCCTCGCAATTAACGGCTGGGTACTCAAGGCAACACAGATCGCGGCGATCGATGCGATGCTGGCGCTGGCGCGGGGAGACCTCGATGAGCCGTCACTCGCGGCGTGGATCAAAGCCAACGCGGCACCGACGCAGACCGCGCGTTGATTTGGAGGGTGGCGCTAAGAGTGCCGCTGTGAATGGTACGTTCGTGGCGCTTCCCAGGTCGATGCAAAGCGTCCTCCGGGACAGTCGACCTTCGTAAAAGCTGCTCGAGCACTCCCCGGCGCCGCAATTATCAACGCCCGCGATCTACGGTAACTCACTGTTCCCGCAGTCCATCTCATTGATCAATTCGGGTACTTATCCGGTACACGCATCCGAAGCGCGCGCCGCGACCGCGATGAGCGTCCCCTTGCAGCGGGCAAATGATAGAGCTACATTTGTGACACTATGGTGGTGCGAGTGATAAACATGGCTGCCACGACGACAATTCGCCTTCCTCCGAAGCTTCGGGCGAGAGTACACGCCTTGGCGAAGCAATCAGGGCGGTCCGCCCACAGCCTCATCGTCGAGGCTGTCGAGCGGCAGACGGCCTACGAGGAAGAGCTGCGGCGCCTTGTAAGAGATGCCATCGCGGCGGACGCCGAGATCGAGCGCACGGGCGAGGTCTACCGGGCGGAGGACGTGCATGCCTGGATGGCGCGGCTCGCGCGAGGCGAACAGGTTCCGCGACCGAAGCCGTGGCAGCGGTAGTCTATTCCGGACGCGCGCTGGAGGACATCGAGCGAGCGTTCCGCTTCTTGCTGGCCGAGAATCCTGAGGCGGCGCCTGATGCCGTGGAGGCGATTCAATCTGCGATCGAGCACCTGTCCAAGCATCCCTTGCTGGGTCGTCGGGTCGAGGGGGAAATTCGCGAGCTTGTAATTTCCTATGGGAAGACTGGCTACGTCGCGCTCTATCGATTCGTCGTGCCAGTGGACGAAATACGCGTACTTGCTATCCGCCACCAGCGTGAGATCGGTTACAGGCCGTAGCAACTACTGGGCCAGACGCGATTACCCAAGTGCGTATCAATGTGTACGCAACCATCTGATATTAATGAACTTCATTGTTCGGAATCCGGGTGCTTATCCGCCGTGCGAATTCCATGAGGAACAGGGAAGGCGATTTCGGCGTGCCGTAACCTTCCCCATCGCTTCCAAGCGCCCGGCACCGGCCCGTTTCTGCATATCCGAGGCGACGATACCAGTCCTCCAGTTCGGGCCGTGGCGACAGAACGGTCAGTTCCGCATCCGTGCACTGCCAATGTCCGCACATCCACGCTTCGCCGGAGCGCACCAAGGCCCGACCCAATCCAGCGCCCTGCCTTTGGAGGGCAACCGACAACAGGCTGATTTCGCCGACCCCTGGCCGCAATCGGGTCAGGAGAATGCAGCCGACGCACTCGCCATGGTCACGGGCAACCAACAGCATGAACTTGGAATCGTCGATATAGGCGGCCACCTCGGCAACGGCAATCCGGGGCCCGCCCAGCAGGTGGGCGACTCCTGTCCACCCTTTCGAATCTCCGGCGCTTCCGTGGTAGGCGTCGTTGACGAGGCGGGCAATGACTCCGGCCTCTTGACGCTGCGCAGGGGAGATTTCGACTGGGTACATGGAACGCGGGTGTCAGCGTTTCGGTGTCCTTGAAGGCTTCTTGGCGGTGGCGGGGCGCGTCTTCGTGGCAGCGGGTTTGCGGACACGTGTAGGCACTTTGATGCCTTGTACGCGCGAGATTCCCTCGCGGATAAGGCGTGCGGCGCCCTCTGGCCCATCCCACTTTACGATGGTGACCCATTTCCCTTTCTCCAGATCCTTGTAGTGCTGGAAAAAATGGGCGATCTGATCGATCAGGATCGGGGGCAAGTCACGATAAGACCGGACGCCGCTGTAGAACGGGTGCAGCTTGTCCACCGGGACTGCGACGATCTTTTCGTCGCCACCGGCCTCGTCACGCATGATCAGGGCACCGATCGGCCGGCAGCGAATGACGGCACCTGGCACGACCGGTACCTGACCCACCACCACGATGTCGCATGGGTCGCCGTCCTCGGCGAGTGTCTGGGGAATGAAGCCGTAATTCCCCGGGTAGTACATGGAGGTATGCAGAAAACGGTCGACGAACAAAGCACCTGATTTCTTCTCGAGCTCATACTTGACCGGTATTCCTCCCTGAGGAATCTCAATCACCGCATGGATGTCCCAGGGTGGCTCGACTCCCACCGGAATTTGCGTCAGGTCCATAAAATCATTCCTTGAAGATGTTTAGCGGGTGATGGCCGTTGTTACCGCATATCCCGCGGCCGTTGCCACCACACAGCAGACTACCGAGAGCAGGACGTGAAGGAAGGCGCGACCGACCATTCCGACCTGGAGCATTTGCAGTGTGTGCAGACTGAAACTGGAGAACGTCGTATAGCCGCCGCAGAGCCCCACCATCAGGAAGTAGCGTAGCGCCGTCGTATCCATGCCAGCCGGCGTTCCGACAAGGCTGCCTGCAGCGACTCCGATCGCGAAGCTGCCGGAAACATTGACGATCATGATGCCCCAAGGCAGCCATGTGCCGGCCACCTGCGTAATCGCCATGGCGGCAAAGTGGCGCAGGAGACTGCCGATTGCGCCACCCAAAGCGATGTACAGCAGGTGCATGCGCGATTCTTTGAAGCGGTCAGCGGTGATACTGAGGTGAAAGATCGTGGACGGCTTCC
>CAXBRZ010000236.1:0-4560 GCA_963978075.1 uncultured bacterium
CGATCCTCGAAGCGGCCGGCGTCGATCTCGTGCTGACCGGCCACAGCCACGGCTACGAGCGCTCCTACCTGCTCGACGGGCACTACGGTGCGTCGGCGACGCTGCAGCCGATCATGGTGTTCGATCGCGGCGACGGCGACGAAGGTGGCGACGGCGTCTACGGCAAGCGTGCGCCGGGGCGCGCTCCGCACCAGGGCGCGGTCTACGTGGTCGCGGGCTCGGCCGGGCAGGTCGGCGGGGCAGCGCTCGACCATCCGGCGATGTACATCGGCATCGCCACTCGCTCGGCGCCGGTGCCGAGATGCCCAGCGTCGATGAGGGCGTAGAGCAGATCGCCGAGCAGGTTGAAGCTGAGCGCCGCGGCGATCATCCAGATGGATGCCGGTGATGCCGTAGGTGCGGCCCTTCAGCGGAAGCGTCTGCGGGAGATACACTCCGGTCGCATGATCGTGGAGGATCAATTGACCATCCCGGGTCCCGATCCAGAGATTTTTGTGGGCGTCCCGGAGCAACGCACTGATTTTCAACTTTTGCAGCCAGGAGGGACCTGCGACCTCACTGAGGGTCAAGGCGCCACGGTCAAGACGCATCAGACCCTTGGTCAGCGTTCCGACCAACAGTTCCGAAGTTTCATCGCCCTCCGCGAGGGCGTACACGCCTCCGGAGGTGAGCGTGGGCGTCACAAGGTGGCCCAGCGCAAGCGAGTTGGATTCGAACCGATCTATGCCATGCTCACGCGTACCCACCCAGACCTCATCACCCTTGTCCACGAAAATGGAGAGAGTGTCGTCATCAGCAAGCGAGTGCGGATCCAAGGGATCATGGATATGGCGGATGAAGCCGCGCCCGTGGTATTCGAGCACGCCCGCTTCGGAGGCCAACCAGACACCCCCGCTGGAGTCCACGGCCACGCCGCGCAAGGCATTCGTTGGCAGCCGCTCGGCGCCTGACGAACTGGTAGACCAGTGCTGTGCGGCTTCGCCGGTGCGTGAAAGGCGCCACAGTCCGTAGCCATCGGCAACCGCCCAGACCGCATTGCGGCTGGCATCGACGGCCAGATTCCATTTCTGTCCCGCCGGCTTGCCCGGAATAAGGTCAAATGAGTTTAGAGTGGCTCCCGTGTCGGGATCGTAGAGTGTCACCCGACCACCACCGGCGACCCACAGGCCGCCCCGATGGTCAAGGGCGATCGCGTCGGCCGTTTCTGAAATCGCCGTCCCTTCGCGCGGTTTGACCGGGTGCCAATGGCCCAATAACTGCCCATTCGCCGAGACCCGGTCGATACCCTGATCACCCAACGCAGCCCAGACGACGCCCTTCCCGTCGACGGCAAGCGATTTGGGCGTGACTCCCGCCAAACTTTGGCGGTTACCCTGTTCATGGGCGAGATTTAAAAACTCTCCCGACACAGGATCCCGCCGGAACAAGCCATGGCTGATGGTGCCCACCCACACAGCACCGTCGGGCGTGCAGAGCACGGACTGGATATACCCCGTAGGAGCCGAGGGCGCATTGGCGCCCCTGAACACACGCAACTCACGTCCGTCGAATCGATTGAGGCCATTGGCTGTCCCGACCCAAATGAAGCCATTCGCATCCTGTGCGGCGGCGGTCACCCATGCGACCGACAATCCATCCCTGGATGAGAGATGGGACACGTGCACCGCATGCTGAACCGCCTCGGGCGCAGACACCGAGACGGCCGCGGACAGGCCCAGCACCGTTGCCAACACCATCCTCGCCATCATGCGGGTTCGCATGCGGATCCCCTGTTTGGATGAATCTGTCAGTCTGGCTGCGGCTTGGCCGTTATTCCTGCGGCATCCAGATAGGGTGGCTGGAAATCTGTCCCGAGGCGAGGTTGCCCGTCGGCAACGACCACTGGAAGCCCGTGGGGATTAGCGCATCCGACCAAAGACCGGTCATCCAGGACACACCCACCGAGGCAACACTGGCCGTGCCGGGCTTGCTCGGTGGAACCCACAACGAACTTTGGCTGTAGACTGAGGCCGAACCCGGCTTCGACGGAGGCACCCACAGGGAACTCTGACTGAACGCCGAACCGCCATCCCAGACCGACCCCGGGCTCTGGTCGTTCATGAGGTAGTAATTGCCGTTGGCGTCCCGGTTCGCCGGACCGCCAAAGTGCATGGTGCCGGCGAGATCCGCCCCGACATTCATGCCGCGGTTGGCACAGCCCCGCGAGGTGCTTGCGACGGCGGCCACCGCATCAACGGTACCCGCGCCTTGCTGGAAGACCGAGTACATCGGAGTACCGTTCGCTGCCTGCATCCGTGTTGAGGAATCGAGCAGCCGGCACTTCACATCGTCTGGCGACAGCGAACCATCCTGCTCAAGCATCAGGGCCACTACGCCACTGACCACAGCTGCGGACATAGACGTGCCGGACATCTGATAGTGATGCGGCGCCGAAGGCATCACACCGGCGTCAATAAAGGCCTTGAAAAGATTGCTGCCTGGTTTCATCTGCCCGACCACATGCCCGCCGAGCGCCAGTACATCAGGCTTCACATGCCCTTCGTAGGTGGGGCCTGCCGAGGAAAAGGTCGTCAGATGGTCATCCGAAGTGTTGATCGGGTCGCCTGCCGTGGCGGGCGTGTAACCATCGGTGTAGGCCCCGGCCGTGATGACGTAGGGCACGTTGCCCGGCACACCGACCGACATCGGCAGCGGGCCTCGATTTCCAGCCGCGGCGACCACTACGATCCCCGCCTTCCAGGCGGCCATGACCGCACGATCAATCGGATCGTCCCAGTACCAGGACTGCGGATCAGCCGAGAACGACAGGTTCAGCACGCGGATGTTGTATTCGGCCTTGTGGGTGATCACCCAGTTGATGCCATCCACGACACTGGCGTAGGTACCAGATCCGTCGGCACCAAACGCCTGTACGGCAACGATACCGGCATCCGGAGCAATTCCCTCATAGGTTCCAGTGATCTTGTTTTGCCAACTACTGGTGGCAATCGTGGTTACGTGGGTCCCGTGTCCGGATGGGTCGCCCACGTCCGTCTTTCCGTTACCTGAACCCGGGCCTTTAACAGGCACAGTCGCATCGTACTGCGCAAGCAAGCGATCGTTCGTACCACTGGCACCGTATTGCACAGGCGAAATTCGCCAGACACCCGTATCAACGAATGCGATGGTGACGCCAGATCCGAGAATACCCTGCGTATGCAGCGCACTTGCGCCAGTCTCATCCGGCACGGGCGTCGGATAGGACTGCTGGTTCAATGCAGCCGTATGCACCGCATGATCGGGCGTAAGCGTAAGGCCCAAGGCGCGCAGGGCTCCGGCCTGTGTGGAATCAAGGTCCGCCACGACCATGCCAACGGCCGGGAGAGAACGGCTGATCGGAGCCCCGAGTGCCGAGACGCGCGCCTCGGCGTGCTCGCCCTCAATGAGAAAGGTGGAGGTTTGCGCGATGGCTGTGCCACCCAGAAGGATCGCTGCGCCTGCCGCGATGAGCCAACCCGTGTCTGGAATCCGTCTGTGGTTCTGGTTCTTGTTCATGATCCCTCTCACCCTGTGTTATGTCCGCACCGTCAGTGGTTGCGGCGGCAATCTGCCCCGACCGATCGGGTAGAGCGCACGTTGAGAATGTGAGGAATTGTCAGGCCGAAGCCCATTTGCGTCTATACGTAGTATGTGTGACGCAGTTCGCACTATCCGCCGAATTCCGGCTCCGACGAGGGCCGCGGGTCAGATGATAAGTAATTGCCGAAAATGAACAAATCGCTCCAATCGTGTGCAGAGAACGCGCCGCCCGGGACAAGGGTGAAAAAGGCCTTTCAAAGGTCTTGGAGATGGTGGGGCGGGTGGGGATCGAACCCACGACCAATCGGTTAAAAGCCGAATGCTCTACCACTGAGCTACCGCCCCGACTGCGGGGGTCGCGCCGGGGCCTGCACAGGCCCTCCGGGGTCCTTCGGGACCGCGACCGTCTGGCCCCGTCCACGCGGCTGCCAGCAGGGTGCGATTCTAGCAGGAGACGACCTTCAAGGGGCGGCAGAGTGGACCGACGCACAGCGCAGTTTGTCGGCAGTTGCCATCGTCAAGGCCGCACACGGCCGACCGCCTCAGTCGCGCGCGACATACCGGGTCGGATCGGCCACTGCCGCGTCGCGAAAGCCCTGGCGGCGCAACCGGCAGGCATCGCAGATGCCACACGCCCTCCCCGCGCTGTCCGCCTGGTAGCAGGACACGGTGAGCGAGAAGTCGACGCCATGAGAGGCGCCCGCCGCGATGATCTGCGCCTTGGTGAGCGACAGCAGGGGCGCCACGACCCGCAGGCTTTCGCCTTCCACCGCCGCCTTCGTCGCCAGCTGGGCGAGCGACTCGAAGGCTGCAATGAACTCCGGGCGGCAATCGGGGTAACCCGAGTAGTCGACCGCGTTCACGCCGATGTGGATCTCCCGCGCGCCGAGCACCTCCGCCCAGCCGAGCGCGAGCGCAAGAAACACCGTGTTGCGCGCAGGCACGTAGGTCACCGGAATTCCCGTGGTCGCCTGCTCCGGCACGGCGATGGAGGCATCCGTC
>CAXBRZ010000237.1:0-4552 GCA_963978075.1 uncultured bacterium
CGCCGCCTACTGCGATGCGCTGGCACGTATCGACACGATTCTGATCGACTTCGCACGCGATGTCTGGGGCTACGTCTCGGTGGGTTACTTCCGCCAGCGGGTGGTGTCCGGCGAGGTCGGCAGTTCGACGATGCCGCACAAGGTCAACCCGATCGATTTCGAGAATGCCGAAGGCAACCTTGGCATCGCCAACGCGCTGCTGCGGTTCTTCGCCGAAAAACTCCCCGTATCGCGCTGGCAGCGGGACCTGACCGACTCGACGGTGCTGCGCAACCTCGGACCGGCCCTCGGGCACGCGCTGCTCGCGTTCAAGTCGCTCGAAAAGGGTCTCGGGCGCCTTGCCGCCGACCCGGACAAGCTCGCGGCCGACCTGGACCAGAACTGGGAAGTGCTCGGCGAGGCGATCCAGACCGTGATGCGCCGCTACGGGGTGCCGAACGCCTACGAGCGACTGAAGGACCTCACCCGCGGGCAGCGGGTGGACGGTCCGGCGCTTAGGGCCTTCGTGGCCACCCTGCCGTTGCCTGAACACGTCAAGGCAGAGCTCGCCCAGCTGACGCCGGCCGGCTATACGGGGCTTGCCGAGACACTCGCGCGCAGCCTCTGACGCCCAAAGCGTGACGCACTGCTCAGGGCAGCCAGGCCGCATCGGGCTACCCTCACTCCCCCCTTTTGAATGCCGCCGCCCCCTAGCGCATGACGGTCACTCCCTTCACCCCCGGGCTTGGGCCCATTGCACCGCGCCTCGTGTTCGCAACGCTGGCGGAGGCGCGGCATGCGCTGTGCGCCGTCATAGCGCGTGCCGAACGGCGCATCACCCTCGCCGCGCCCTGCCTCGAGCCGGATCTCTACGCCCATCCCATGGTGCTGCAGGCACTGACGCGCTTTGTCCTCTCGCCACGCTACACGCGCGTGCGCATCCTGCTGGCGGCACCGGCGCCGCGCGAACCGGGCGCCCATGCCCTCATGGGTCTCTCGCGCCGCCTCTCCACCTCGTTCGACATCCGCGTACTGGCGCCACAGGGCCGTCCGCTGCAGAGCACGTATCTGGTCGCGGATGCGAGCGCCACCCTCCTGCGGCTGGACGCCGGGGAGTGGGAGGGCATGTACGCCCTTGAACATCCGGCAGCCGCCCGCTCGCACCTGATCCATTTCGAGAGCCTTTGGCAGCGCTGTCCGCCAAGCGAGGAAGCGGCCTTGGCGCTCTGAGGCGGCGCGTATACTTCGCGCATGAGTTCCCGAATCATCGTGGCCCTCTCCGGCGGCGTCGACTCTGCGGTCGCGGCCTGGTTGCTCGTGTGCGCCGGTCACGAGGTCGAAGCGCTGCACATGACCAATTGGACCGAGGACGAGGACGGCTACTGCACCGCCGCCGAGGACTGGCAGTCGGCCCGTTCGGTGGGCGATGCGCTGGGCATTCCCGTGCATCGGGTCAGTTTTGCCAAGGAATACCGAGAGCGCGTATTCGCCGACTTCCTCGCCGGCTATGCGGCGGGACGCACGCCGAATCCGGACATCCTTTGCAATCGCGAGGTCAAATTCGGGGTGTGCCTCGAGTACGTGGATCGCCTCGGCGGGGAACGGCTCGCCACGGGGCATTACGCGCGCATCGACAGCCATCACGCAGGCCCCCGCCTGATGCGCGCGGTGGATGCCGCCAAGGACCAGAGCTACTTCCTCCAGCAGATGCCGCGCGCCGCACTGTCGCGTGCCATGTTTCCGCTGGGCGGCCTGACCAAGAGCGAGGTGCGCGCACTGGCCCGTGACGCCGGCCTGCCGGTTGCCCAGAGGCCGGACAGCACCGGCATCTGCTTCATCGGCGAGCGTCCCTTCCGTGAGTTTCTGAGCCATTACCTTCCGCCGTCGCCCGGGCCGATCCTGACCCTTGAAGGCGAGACCCTCGGCGAGCACGACGGGCTCATGTATTACACCGTCGGCCAACGCGCAGGACTGAGGATCGGCGGCAAGCGCGAGCACTCCGAGTTGCCTTGGTACGTCGCAAGGAAGATCCCTGAACGCAACGCCCTCGTTGTGGTGCAGGGAGAAGAGCACCCGGCGCTGCTGACCGCGGTCTTCTCCACCGGACCGGTCACCTGGCTTGTGGAGCCGCCGGTGGCGGATTTTGCGGGCGAGGTGCAGATCCGCCATCGGCAGACTCCCGTGCCTACCACCGTTTCGTGGAACGCGTCGGGCGCCACGGTCAGGCCGCAGATGCCCTTGCGGGCCGTAGCGCCGGGCCAATACGCGGCGTTTTATCAGGGCGACCTGTGCCTCGGCGGAGCCGTGATCGGTTAGTTTTTTTTGCAGCGCAAAGTTATACTCCGGCCGTTGTATCCCGGAGGATCCATGAGCGACAGTTTCAAGACCCGCGCCAGCCTCACCGTCGGCGAGCAGACCTACGCCTATCACCATCTGCCGTCCATCACCGGACACGACCTTTCAAGGCTGCCCTACTCGCTCAAGATCCTGCTGGAAAACCTCCTTCGCTTCGAAGACGGTGTGAACGTGACGCGCGCCGACATCGAGGCGGTGCTGAACTGGGACCCGAAAGCCGCACCGTCCTATGAGATCGCCTTCACGCCCGCGCGCGTGATCATGCAGGACTTCACCGGCGTCCCGTGCATCGTCGACCTCGCCGCCATGCGCGAAGCCATCGTCAAACTGGGCGGCGACGCCAAGCGCGTCAATCCCTTGGCGCCGGCGGAACTGGTCATCGACCACTCCGTGCAGGTCGACGAGTACGGTTCGGCACAGTCGCTTGCGAGGAACACCGAAATCGAGTTTGCCCGCAACGGCGAGCGCTATGCGTTCCTGCGCTGGGGCCAGAGCGCGTTCAACAACTTCAAGGTGGTGCCACCGAACACCGGCATCGTGCACCAGGTGAATGTCGAACACCTCGGGCGCGTGGTGTTCAGCCAGAACGGAGAGTCCGGCACCTGGGCCTACCCCGACACGCTGGTCGGCACCGACTCGCACACGACCATGATCAACGGCCTCGGCGTGGTGGGCTGGGGCGTCGGCGGCATCGAAGCCGAGGCCGCCATGCTCGGCCAGCCGGTGACGATGCTGATCCCGCAGGTCATCGGCTTCCGGCTCACCGGCGAACTGCCGGCCGGCGCCACGGCCACGGACCTCGTGCTCACCATCACCGAAATGCTGCGCAAGAAGGGCGTGGTCGACAAGTTCGTGGAGTTCTTCGGTGATGGCCTTGCAACGCTGGCGCTGTCGGATCGCGCGACCATCAGCAACATGTCACCCGAGTTCGGCAGCACGATCGCCGTGTTTCCGATTGACGAGGAGACCATCCGCTATCTCGAACTGACCGCGCGTCCGGCCGAGCAGGTCGCTCTGGTCGAGGCGTATGCCCGTGCCAACGGGCTGTGGCGCGAGAACGGCATGCCGGAAGCCCAGTACACCGACGTGCTGGAACTCGACCTTGGCACCGTCCTGCCCTCTCTGGCAGGGCCGAAGCGGCCGCAGGACCGCGTGCTGCTCTCCAACGCCAAGAGCGTCTCGCGGGCTGCGGTCGGCAAGATCGCCGAGGAACGCGCTGCGAAAAACCCCGCGGCGACCGGCGAGTCGGTGGTCGCAGGCGGCGCCTACGCGATGCGCGACAATCATGTCGTCATCGCCGCCATCACCAGCTGCACCAATACCTCGAACCCGAATGTGCTCGTCGCGGCAGGCCTTGTCGCGCGCAAGGCCCGTGCGCGTGGCCTCACGGCGAAACCGTGGGTCAAGACTTCCCTGGCGCCGGGCTCGCGGGTGGTCACGGACTACCTTGCCAAGGCCGGCCTCCTCGCCGACCTCGAAGCGGTGGGCTTCTATACCGTGGGTTACGGTTGCACCACCTGCATCGGCAACTCCGGACCGCTCAGGAACGAAATCACCGAGGCGATCCGCGCCGGTGACGTGACGACGGCCTCGGTCCTCTCGGGCAACCGCAACTTCGAAGGCCGCGTGCACCCGGAAGTGAAGATGAACTTCCTCGCCTCGCCGCCGCTGGTCGTCGCCTATGCGCTCGCCGGCTCCATGGACGTCGATCTTACCCGCGAGGCCGTCGCGACCGCGCCGGACGGTTCGGCCGTGATGCTCGCCGACATCTGGCCGACCCCTGCCGAAGTACAGGCGGCGGTCGCCTCCTGTGTCGACTCGCAGATGTTTGCCAAGAGTTACGAGAGCGTGTTCCGTGGCGATGCCTTGTGGAACGCCATCGATGTGCCGGCAGGCAATGCCTATGCGTGGGATGCCGGATCGACCTATGTGCGCAACCCGCCGTATTTCGACGGCATGACCATGACGCCTGCGCCGGTCGGAGCGATCGAGGGCGCCCGTGCGCTCGCGGTCCTCGGCGATTCCGTCACCACCGACCACATCTCTCCGGCGGGCAACATCTCCAAGTCCAGCCCGGCGGCCCGGTACCTCATGGCAAACGGCGTCGAACCCGTGGACTTCAACTCCTACGGTGCCCGTCGCGGCAACCACGAAGTCATGATGCGCGGCACCTTCGCCAATATCCGCCTGCGCAACCTGCTCGTGCCGGGCACCGAGG
>CAXBRZ010000238.1:0-4530 GCA_963978075.1 uncultured bacterium
CTCGCACCTGTCGAGGAGGCGAGGGGCCAGCCGATTGAAGCGCAGGATGTCCCGCGTCATGCGCAGGAAGGCGGGCCGCAGCATGTTGCGACGCTGGGCGAAATAGCCTTGGTAGGAACTGCCATACTCGAAGCGACCGCCGTCGAGGCTGACGGCGAACGACATGTCGGAATTCTCCGTCGGCACGCCGAGATGCTCGAGCAGCGCCACGAGATTGGGATAGTTCGGCTCGTTGAAAACGATGAAGCCCATGTCGACGGGCAACGTTCCGTCGGGTGTTTCAACGTCGACGGTGCAGGAGTGGCCCCCGAAACGCGCCTCGCGTTCGTAGACCACGACCTCGTGTCGGCGGCTCAACAGCCAGGCGGCGCCAAGACCGGAGACACCGGCCCCAATGACAGCGATCTTCATGAAACGTCCCTTGCAGCCATTTACGCAGATTGTTTGAGCGAGCGAAACGCCACGAGGGCGCGGTCGCGGGTTGCCCGCAGGACGGCGAGCACATCCTCCTCGGCGAGGTCGGTCGCGGTGGGATTGCCCGGAGCACACAGGAACAAGAGTTTGATGCGCGTGTCTGCAAGCGCCGAAAGGACCGCCGGCGTGTCCAGCGCAAAATCCGCCTCGGACCGCAATGGCACTTCGACGACGTCCGCGCCCTGGATGCGGGTCGCAACGGCATACATGCCGAACGTCGGCGGACAGATCAGGGCGGCGTCGCGCCCGGCCGCGAGAAATGCACGCGCCAGCAGATCGATGCCCTCGTCTGCCCCTCGCGTGGGCAATACGTGGGAGGCTGGCAACTGATAGAGATCGGCGAGGCGCGCACGCACCGCCTCCGGGATGGGCTGGGGATACCGGGCCAGTCCTTCTGCGGATGTGTCGCCAACGGCGCGCCATGGATTCTCGTTGGCGTGCAGTCGGACGAAGCCCGGTTCCCAATGGGCCGCCCGGTAGGGGGCGAGGGCGAGGAGTTCCGGACGCGCGAGCAGGCGGGCAATGCTCATACGGTCATTGCCTTGAGGCGGACGGCCACGGCTTGCGCATGGGCATCGAGGCCCTCCAGTGCCGCCAGTCGCATCGTCACGGCGCCGAGTTCCTGAAGCCCCCGCGGTGACAGTTCCTGCACCGTAATGCGGCGCAGGTAGCTATCAATCGACAGCCCCGAATAAGCGCGCGCGTAGCCGTAGGTGGGCAGCACATGATTGGTACCGCTGCAGTAATCCCCCACCGACTCCGGTGACCAGTGACCCAGAAAGATGGATCCCGCTGCCCGCAGTTGCGGCAGGAGCGCGCGCGCCTCATCCACTTCGATGATGAGATGTTCTGGTGCGTAGGCGTTGGAGACCTCGCAAGCCGTATCGAGGGAGTCGGTCAGAATGATGCGGCTGGCGGCGAGCGCTGCGCTGGCAATCTCGCGCCTCGGCAGTCGCGACAATTGCCTGTCCAATTCGGCCAGCACCGCGTCGGCGAGTGCCCGACTTGGCGTCACGAGCAGCACCTGCGCGCTCGGATCGTGTTCCGCCTGCGCCAACAGGTCTGCAGCGACGAAGTCGGGTCGCGCACTGTCATCCGCGATGACGAGCACTTCCGAAGGACCTGCGGGAAGATCCAGCGCCGCGCCGTCGGGGTCCGCCGCGACCCGTTGTTTTGCGGCCGTCACCCAGACGTTGCCCGGGCCGAAAATTTTGTCGACCTTGGGCACGGATTCGGTGCCGTAGGCGAGCGCCGCGATGGCCTGTGCGCCGCCGATCTTGTGCACCGAGGTGGCGCCTGCGCGCCTTGCGGCCACGAGGACCGCAGGGTCGGCGCGCCCATCGCGGCGCGGCGGTGTGACGAGGGCCCTTATCGGGCAGCGCGCGAGGGTGGCCGGCACGGCGGTCATGATGGCGGTGGAGGGCAGGGGTGCGGAGCCGGCCGGCACGTACAAGCCGACGGCATCGATAGGCACGCTCAGTCGCTCGCAGACGACTCCGGGAGCCGTCTCGATACGCTGTGGCTGCGGTAGTTGTGCGGCGTGAAAGGTGTGCACCGTCTCGATGGCGCGCTCGATGGCGGCGATGTCCGCAGTGGTCAGGCTGGCTTCCGCCCACGCGAATTCGGCCTCGTCCACCAGAGAGGTGACGAGGTCTGTCCCGTCGAAGCGGGCGGTGTACTCGCGTACCGCGGCATCGCCACGACTGCGGACCTGCGCCACGATCGTCGCGACCTCGCTTGCGATCTTGGGGCCAATGGCTGCCGCCGGTCGGGTCAACAGGGCGTTGCGCGCCGCAGCGTCCAACACAGCCCATTCATGGACGGCGAGGGTCATGGCAGCATCTTCTCCACCGGGAGCACGAGCAGGGCACTCGCACCGGCCGCCTTCAAGGCCTCGAGCGTTTCCCAGAACACGTTTTCCCGACAGACGGCGTGGACCGCCACTTTTTCGGTGGTTCCCTCGAGCGGAACGATGGTGGGATATTCGGATCCCGGGAGCAGGCGCCGAATCTCGGGCAGCGCTGCCCGCGGCGCATGCAGCATGATGTATTTGCTTTCCTTGACCTGCTGTACGCCATCGATCCGCTTCAGGATCCGCTGCAGCCAAGCTTCCTTGGTGGGGAGCAGCGGTACCGGGGTGCGGATCAGCATTGCCTGGCTCTCATAGACCGTGGCGACCTCGCGCAAATGATTGGCGCGCAAGGTTCCACCGGTGGACACGAGGTCGCAGATGGCCTCCGCACGGCCCAGGCGCGGTGCGATCTCCACCGCACCGGAAAGGGTGACTACTTCGGCCTCGACGCCTTGGCCTTCAAGGTATCGACGGGTCAGATACGGGTAGGTGGTCGCAATGCGCAGGTCCCGAAGACTACTCGGTCCCTCCCAGGCAAATTCGTCCGGAACTGCAATGGCAAGACGGCAGCGGCCATAGTCGAGCGGTTGCAGCACCTCAAAGAGCGGTTCGATGCCCGCGCTCTGAAAACCTAATTTCTTTTCCTCCAGAACATTGCCGCCGACGATGCCGAGGTCGCAGACATCCTCGCGGACGAGGTCGGGTATGTCGTCGTCCCGGACCAGCAGGACGTCAAGCGGCATGTTCTCTCCAAAACACAGCAGCTGGTCCTTGCCGCGGGAGTACTTGAGACCGCAGCGGACCAGAAGGTCGAGGCAGTGGTCCGTGAGCCGACCTGATTTCTGCACGGCAATCTTCAGCCGTGCCTCGCTATCCACGGGGAGCCTCCACGGCGGTGCGGGAGCGGGCGAGGGCATAACCACCGTTGCCGTCGACGAAGTATCGCGCGACGCGGCCGATGGTCGTGACGCTCACGCCCGTCAGCCGGTGGATCTCCCGGTAGGGGAGCCCGCGCTCAAGCAGATTGACGACCTGCCAACGGTCCGAGAGCGCCTGGATCTCCGCCGGGGTACACAGGTCGCGGAAGAAGCGGCGGCACTCCGTTACCGTCTCCAGCGACTGGATGGCGCCGTAAAGCGCATCTTCGGCCTGTTCGGCCACGGCGGGATCTGGGGGGCGATGTAGTTTCATGGCAGCGCTCTGTGCTAACGTATTAATACGTTAATACATTAAGACAACGAACGCAAGTCATTGACGGGATTGAGAGCCGCCCGTACACTTCCGCCGCCTATCGAGACCGGCTGAGGGACTGGCCCTTTGAAGCCGGGGCAACCTGCGCTATGCGTCCAGGTGCCAACTCCTGCGGTGCCTTCGGGTGCCGGTAGATAGGGAGCTCCGTCCTGCGGACGGGGCGCGCGTCAAGCGCATCCTCAGGAGTGCCCGTGCTGTGTGCCCCGAGGAGTGTCGATGTCCGTTGCCCCTGCCGAAGTCCTGACCCCCGTCCACGCCGTTGAAGGCATCGTGGACCTGCCATCGCCGATGCGTCTGCATCACGGCGGGGCGCTCACGCACGCACGCATGGCGTGGCGTCTGGTTGGCCCTGAAGGGGCTCCGGTGGTCCTCGCGGTGGGCGGCATCTCGGGTCACCGGAGGGTGGGCGCCGAGGACCGGGGCTGGTGGTCTGCGGTGGTCGGTCCAGGGCGTGCGCTGGATACCCATCGCTACCGGGCCCTCGGCATTGATTATCTGGGGGGTAGCGCCGACTCGACGGGCCCCGAACGCGGCGGTCCTGCCTTCGCCACCATCAGCGCCTACGATCAGGCGGAGGCCATCGCGCACGTGCTTGGAAAGCTTGGGCTGTCGCTGACGGCGGCGGTTGGCGCCTCGTACGGTGCCCAGGTGGCGATGGCGCTCGGTGCCCGCTTTCCGGCACTCGCGCCGCGCCTTCTGGTGATATCGGCGGCCGACCGTGTGCATCCACTGGCGTCGGGTTGGCGTGCCGTAGAGCGCGAGATCGTCCGCTTTGGCATCGCGCGCGGCGATGCTGACGGCGGTCTCAAACTGGCGCGGGCCTTGGCCATGACAACCTATCGCACGCCGCGTGAGTTCGAGGTGCGCTTTTCAGGCTCGCCCCGGCGGGACCCTGACCGCCATCGCCTGCCGATCGAGGACTACCTGTTCGCACGGGGAGACGCTTACGTGGC
>CAXBRZ010000239.1:0-4519 GCA_963978075.1 uncultured bacterium
GTAGCGGTCGCGCGGGAGGCGCTCTAGCCCGCGAACGGAGATATTGTTGAGCGTGAGGATCTTGAAGGTCATAACGGGGTTCCGGAAAACGGGGAAGTGCTCGACGACTCAGCCGTGGCGTCGGGCGAAATCGCCCATGAAATCGACCAAGGCCTGCACACCCTCGAGCGGCATGGCGTTGTAAAGGCTCGCCCGCATGCCGCCACCGGCAAGGCGATGCCCCTTCAGATTGAGAAGGCCCGCCTCACCGGCCTCTGCAAGGAAGACCTCATCGAGGCGCGGATCCTGCAAGAGAAACGGCACGTTCATGCGCGAGCGGGCGCGCAGCGCCACTTCATTGCGGTAAAAACCGCCCGAGCCGTCGATGGCGGCATACAGGCGCCGCGCCTTCTCCTCGTTGCGGGCGGCGATCGCCGCCACGCCGCCCTCGGCTTTCAGCCAGCGGAACACGAGGCCCGCGAGGTACCAGGCAAAGGTCGGCGGCGTGTTCAGCATCGAGTTCTCACGCGCCTCGATGGCGTACTCCAGCAGCGGTGAGGGCACGGCGCGCGACGGGGCGAGCAGGTCCTCACGGACGATCACGACGCACAGGCCCGCAGGACCGATGTTCTTCTGCGCCCCGGCGTAGAGGAGACCGTGCGCCGCCACATCGATCGGGCGCGAGAGGATGTTCGACGAGCAGTCCGCGACGAGCGGCACGCCGGTGGCCGGCACATACGGAAACTCGACGCCGCCGATGGTTTCGTTCGTCGTGTAGTGCAGATAGCGTGCGCCGTCGGGGACCTGAAGGGTGTCGGCGTCCGGCACATCGCGATAGCCGCCCGCGGCGCTGGAGGCCACCACCGCCACGTTCGTGTGCCTGCGCGCCTCGGCAATGGCCTTGCCCGACCAGATGCCGGTGTCGACATAGGCCACGGTGTCGGCGGACGTCGCGAGGTTGAGCGGCACCGCCGCGAACTGCAGCGTGGCGCCGCCGTGCAGGAAGAGCACCCGGTAGTTCTCGGGGATCCCCATGAGCTCGCGCAGGTCCCGCTCGGCCTCGGCCACGCAAGCCTCGAAGGCCGCGCCCCGATGGCTCACCTCCATCACCGAGAGGCCCGAGCCCTGCCAGTCGGTCAGTTCCGCACGGACCGTCTCAAGCACCGCCGGCGGGAGCATCGCCGGCCCCGCGCAGAAGTTGTAGACGGTCATGGCTCAGGTTCCGTCGGCAGGCGCGTCCGGCGTCGCGGGCGCCTCGGCCGCCGCGCTCGCTTCTGCCGGAGCCATGCCTTCCGCGGTGGCCGTCTCGTCGACGGCTTCCATGCGCTCGACCGACGCAAGACAGACGAGCGCGTCGCCCTCCTCCACCCGGATGAGGCGCACGCCCTGCGTGTTGCGCGACAGCGTCGAGATCTGGTCGACCCCCGTGCGCATCAGCGTGCCACCGCGCGTGATCATCATGAGATCGTCACAGGTGCGCACCTGCAGCGCGCCCATCATGCGGCCATTGCGCTCGGACAGCTGCAGGGCGATGACGCCCTGGCCACCGCGACCGTGCACCGGGAACTCCTCGGCGAGCGTGAGCTTGCCGTAGCCGTTCTCCGAGGCCGTCAGGATCGGACCGTCCTTCAGCACGATCAGCGAGTTGACCTCCGCGCCGTCGCCGAGCGACACGCCGCGCACACCGGTGGCCTCGCGACCCATCGGCCGTACGTCATCCTCGCTGAAGCGGATCGCCTTGCCGGCTGTCGTCGTCAGGATCACATCGCTCGCGCCATCGGTGATCTCGACACCGACGAGACGGTCGCCCTCGTCCAGTCCCACCGCGATGATGCCCGAGTTACGGGGCCGGCTGAACGCCTCGAGCGGGGTCTTCTTGACCGTACCCTGGCTTGTCGCCATGAACACGTACTTGTCGCTCGGGTAATCGCGGATCGGCAGCATGGCCGTGATCTTCTCGCCTTCTTCGAGCGGGATCAGGTTGACGATCGGCTTGCCGCGTCCGCCACGGCCGTCCGCCAACGGCAGCTTGTACACCTTGAGCCAGTACACCTGGCCGCGGTTGGAGAAGCACAGGAGCGTGTCGTGCGTCATCGACACGAACAGACGGTCGATCAGGTCCTCGTCCTTCATGTCGGTCGCGGTCTTGCCGCGCGTGCCACGGTTCTGCGCGCGATACACGCCGACCGGCTGGGTCTTGGCGTAGCCGTCGCGCGTCAGCGTGACGACCACCGGCTGGTCCTCGATCAGGTCCTCTTCCGACAGGTCTTCCTGGTCGATGCAGATCTCGGTGCGGCGCTCGTCGCCGTACTGTGCCCGGATCGCGACCAGTTCCTCGCGGATCACCGACAAGAGCCGCTCCGGACGCGACAGGATGTCGGTGAGGTCGCGGATGCGCTCGAGGACCTCGCCGTACTCGGCGACGATCTTGTCGCGCTCAAGACCCGTGAGGCGATGCAGCCTGAGATCGAGGATCGCCTGCGCCTGCACCTCGGAGAGACGGTAGCTCGCGCCGTGCAACCCCAGGTCCGCCGCGATCGAGTCGGGGCGCACGCGCACGCCCTCGGCGCGCGAGAGCATCTCGGGAACCGCGCCGCCGGACCATTCGCGCGCCAGCAACGCCGCCTTCGCCTCGGGCGGGCTCTGCGCGGCCTTGATGAGGGCAATGACCTCGTCGATGTTCGCCAGCGCCACCGCCTGGCCTTCGAGGATGTGGCCGCGTTCACGCGCCTTGCGCAGGTCGTACACGGTGCGCCGGGTCACCACCTCGCGGCGGTGCCGCAGGAAGGCGTCCAACAGCTCCCGCAGCCCAAGGAGGCGCGGCTGCCCGTCCACAAGGCCGACCATGTTGATGCCGAACACCGTCTCAAGCGCCGTGTGCTTGTAGAGGTTGTTCAGGATGACGTCCGGCACTTCGCCGCGACGCAGTTCGATGACGACCCGCAGGCCGTCCTTGTCCGACTCGTCGCGCAGGCCATCCGAGGTGATGCCTTCGATCACCTTCTCGCGCACGAGCTCTGCAATGCGCTCGAGCAGGCGCGCCTTGTTGACCTGGTAGGGCAACTCGGTGATCACGATCTGCTGGCGGCCGCGCTCGAGTTCCTCGATGTGGCTGCGCGCGCGGATGTAGATGCGGCCACGGCCGGTCTTGTAGGCGGAGACGATCTCGGCGGCACCGTTGATGATGCCGCGGGTCGGGAAGTCCGGCCCCGGCACGATCTGCATGAGCTCGCCGAGCGTGGTCTCCGGCCGGTCGATCACCGCGATGCAGGCATCCACCACTTCGCCCAGGTTGTGCGGCGGAATGTTGGTGGCCATGCCGACCGCGATGCCGGCCGCGCCGTTGATGAGGAGGTTCGGCACGCGGGTGGGCAGCACCGAGGGTTCGCGCTCGCTCTCGTCGTAGTTCGGCACGAAATCGACGGTTTCCTTGTCGATGTCGGCCAAAAGTTCGTGCGCGAGGCGCGCCATGCGCACCTCGGTGTAACGCATCGCGGCCGGGAAGTCGCCGTCGATCGAGCCGAAGTTGCCCTGGCCGTCGACGAGCATGTAGCGCATCGAGAACGGCTGCGCCATGCGGACCATCGCGTCGTACACGGCCGTGTCGCCGTGCGGGTGGTACTTGCCGATGACGTCGCCGACGACACGGGCGGATTTCTTGTAGGCCTTGTTCCAGTCGACGCCGAGTTCGTGCATCGCGTAGAGCACTCGCCGGTGCACGGGCTTCAGGCCGTCACGCACGTCCGGCAGCGCACGGCCGACGATCACGCTCATGGCGTAGTCGAGGTACGACTGGCGCATCTCCTCTTCGAGGTTGACGTGCAGGATTTCGCGGGCGATCTCGGCCATGCTCGGGTGCTCTGCTGGTACGGGGCTTTTTGACTCGGAAAGGATACCACAACGCAGCCATGAATCGTAGAATTTTCAGTCAGTTGGATTGCCAGACGAGTCCATCGGCAACCCTGCGGCTGAGCGCCCAAAAAGGGCACAAAAGGGCTGTTTTGCCAGTACGCGCCAAAGGGCGCGGATCTCCCGATACTCACTTAGGCAGATCTCTCTAGCGCCGGCTTCAGGCTCAATGTCTGGCCTCGCGAGTCGTTTGGCTGGAAGTGCCCGATAGAACTCTTCACGTCCGAGCCCTTCGACTTCGAAGGTACTTCGACGAAAACATCGCGCTTCAGACCTGAAACCGCCTTCAAAAAAACAAGTAAACTAAAGGTAGTTGCGATCAATTCAAAGGGGCAAGGATGCGAGTCTCCAGATATCAACGCGCTCTTTTGCTCGCGATAGGATCTGCGTTAGGCACCCAGAGCGTGCATGCGACACCGATTATCAGTTCGGTGCTCGTAACCTCAAATTCATCTGGCACGCCGACATCCATAGGCATCAACGGCACATCATTGTGTGCGAACGTGTCTGTCCCCTCTTGTGCGGGCACCAATCTTCCGACCGTCACCCTCGGTGGCAGCTCACTCTCCGTCACAGCGACTCCCACCGTAGTCACGGCCAATCTGCCGCTACTCGCGGCAGGCACGTACAC
>CAXBRZ010000240.1:0-4501 GCA_963978075.1 uncultured bacterium
AGCCCTATGTATCCGGCACCGATGATGACTACGTGGCGGGCGCCGGTGAGTTCCTGCCGAATGGCCTCCACATCCGACCGGGTCCGAAGATAGTGGATCCCAGCAAGCTGATGTCCCGGGACCGTGAGACGCCGTGGGGTACTGCCGGTGGCCAGCAGCAACTTCGAATAGTGCACCGTGTGGCCGTTGTCCAGCGTGAGCGACCGCGCAGCCCGGTCGAGCGACGTGGCGCGCACGCTAAGCCTGAGGTCCACGGATTGGGTGTCGTAAAAGGACGCTGGCTTCAATGACAGCCGTTCCGCCGGCAATTCGCCGGAAAGGTATTTCTTGGAAAGGGGTGGCCGCTGGTAGGGATGGGAGGATTCGTCGCCGATGACCAGAATGCCGCCGGTATGACCGAATTTGCGCAACGACTCACAGGCCTGCACGGCGACCTGTCCGGCGCCCACGATGACGATCGGGTTACTCATGATCTGACGCGTCTCCCAGGAGGGCCGTTACTGTACCAAAGGGGTCCGGCGGCGTGTCTGCACCAACCTGGACCGCCGGGTCTCCCGCGGCGCGCCGTCTTGGTGCGCCACCTCATCTTGCCTGTACGTAACCCATTGATTCATCGTCGGAGACCGTGTCGGCACAGAAACTGCATTGGGAAGCGTAGGTCAGCGTTTTTCGTTACAGTTAGACAGGCCACAGGAGCCTTCCGTTTATGAAACTCATCACTGCGATCATCAAGCCATTCAAACTCGACGACGTCCGAGCGGCGCTGTCGGAAATCGGCATCTCGGGCATGACGGTGACCGAGGTCAAGGGATTCGGGCGCCAGCGCGGCCATACGGAGTTGTACCGTGGAGCCGAGTACGTGGTCGACTTTGTGCCCAAGACCCGGGTCGAGGTGGCCGTCCGGAGCGACCTGCTGGATCAGGTCGTCGAGGCAATCGTCGGCGCGGCCCGCACCGGCAAGGTCGGCGACGGCAAAATCTTCGTCTCGGAAATCGAGCGCGTCGTGCGTATCCGCACGGGCGAAGCGGACGACCAGGCGATCTGAGCCGACATGCGGTGCCTGCCGGAGCGTAAACTCCGGCCATGCACAATTCGAGCGAACTGCAAAGCGTCGTTGACGGCCTGCACCTGAGTGATGCAAGCCGTCATATCTTCTTGTGTGTCGGCTCTGGCAAGTGCGCCCCGCTCGAGCAGTGCGAGCAGGCTTGGGATCACCTCAAGCGGCGTTTGCGCGATGCGCGCCTCGTCGACGTGCAGGGCGCCGTCCTGCGCACCAAGGCTGGCTGCCTCAGAGTGTGCCGTGAGGGGCCTGTCGCACTGGTCTATCCCGGCGGATATTGGTACGGCCGGGCCAGTGGCGAAAACCTCGACCGGATCATTGACGGTCATCTGATCGCAGGCAATCCCGTTGTCGACCTGCTGATCGCCGAAGGTCCTCTTGGCGCTCGCTGAGATAGACTGTCCTGCGGTGAGTATGTAGAGGCTCAATGTCATGACGCACGGCATCCTGATCCGCTCCAACGGTGGCCCCGACGTACTCGAATGGGCCGAAGCGGCGCTGCCGCAGCCGGGTCCGGGCGAGGTGCGCGTGCGGCACACGGCTATCGGCGTCAATTTCATCGACGTCTATGACCGGACCGGCCTCTATCCGATGCCGCTTCCCGGCCGTCTGGGCCGTGAGGCTGCCGGCATCGTTGAGGCGGTAGGAAAGGGCGTTCGCGGCCTGCGGGTCGGGGATCGGGTGGCCTACACCTCGACAGTGCCCGGATCGTATGTAGAGGCCCGCAACCTGCCCGCCGATCGTGTCGTCCCCCTGCCCGATGTCATCTCCGACGAGCAGGCCGCTGCCATGATGCTGAAGGGCATGACGGCCCAGTATCTTTTGCGGCGTACCTATCGTGTGCGCCGCGGCGACACCATCCTCGTGCATGCGGCAGCCGGTGGTGTCGGACTGATTCTTGTGCAGTGGGCACGCCATCTCGGTGCCCGCGTCATCGCGGTGGTCGGTTCCGATGCCAAAGCTGAACTCGTCCGTCGCTACGGCGCCGAAGAGATCATCGTGACGCCTCGGGAGGACCTGGTGACCCGCGTGAGGGAACTGACAGGGGGCGAGGGTGTGCCGGTCGTCTACGACTCGGTCGGCAAGGACACCTTCTATCCTTCGCTGGACTGTCTGCGTCGGCTGGGAGTCATGGTGACCTATGGCAACGCCTCCGGACCCGTGCCGCCGTTCAGTCCACTTGAACTGAGCAAGCGCGGCTCCCTGTTCGTCACCAGACCGACGCTGTTTCATTACATCGCAACGCGTCCGGAACTGCTGCGGACGGCCGGGGACCTGTTCCGGGTGGTGGCAGAGGGAGCCGTCGACATCATGATCGGCCAGCGCTATGCCCTCAAGGAGGCTGCCAAAGCCCACGAAGCACTTGAGGCCCGTCAGACGGTGGGCTCGACCATCCTCACACCCTAGGCGCCTGGTGTGCCTGCTGCAGGGGTCATCGAAACGGATTGCCGACGATGAAGGCAGCGGTCAGGCGTGCTGGCCCTGCAGGATACCCAAGGCCCCGCTGCGGACGACCTCCAGTACCTCGCCGAACTGGGAGACCTGGGCCAGAAACCGGGAGGCCTGCGCTTCACTGCTGGTGACTTCGACGATGAAGTTCGACATGACGCCGGACAGGATTCTGGCATCGGCATCCGTGATGACCCGCGAGAGGCCCTCGAACGACGCCGGAGTGACCTTCAGCTTGACGAGCAGCAGCTCCCGTTCGAGGTGTACCCCGCCGGTCAGGTCTTCCACGCTGACCACGTCCACGAGCTTGCGCAACTGGCTCGCGATCTGGGCCAGAACCGCCTCGTCACCCGTGGTCACCAGCGTCAGGCGGGACACCGCGGGGTTTTCCGTCGGCGCCACAGACAGGGACTCGATGTTGTAGGCACGCGTCGAAAAGAGCCCTGCGACCCGGGCAAGCGAACCCGCTTCATTCTGCAGGAGGATGGCAATGATATGTCGCATGGCGGATCCGGGCGGCTCAGGAGGTAATCCATCAGCATACCGCGGATCTTTTTGCAGTGCATAGACGGCAGGTGCGTCGGCTTGATAGTCTCAAGCGGATTCACCAGCGAACAGTTGATCCGACCATGTCCGAGACCCGCCTCACCCCTTCCCATCCGCTGTCCGGCAAGTCCATGACCGGCGCCGAAATGATCGTGCAGATTCTGGCAGACGAGGGGGTGGACGTCCTTTTCGGCTATTCCGGCGGCGCCATCCTGCCCACCTACGACGCTATTTTCGTCCACAACGCGGACGGTGAACGCCGCCCGATGCCGCTCATCGTCCCGGCCAACGAGCAGGGGGCGGGCTTCATGGCCGCCGGCTATGCCCGGGCCAGCGGGCAGGTCGGTGTCGCCATCGTCACCTCCGGCCCCGGTGCCACGAACATGGTCACGCCGGTGCGCGACTGCATGGCCGATTCGATCCCGATGGTCGTGATCTGCGGCCAGGTCTCGCGCGCCGCAATCGGCTCCGACGCCTTCCAGGAAGCGCCGGTCGCCGCGGTCATGGGTTCGGTGGCCAAGCACGTCTTTCTGGTGCTCGAGCCCGAGAAGCTCGAGTCGACGATCCGCACGGCCTTCGAGATCGCACGTTCGGGGCGTCCGGGTCCCGTCGTCGTCGACATCCCGAAGGACGTGCAGAACTGGCAGGGCACCTATCACGGCAGCGACCGGCTGGAGCTCGGCGTCTATCGCCAGCGCATGCAGAAGCTGGCCGCGAATCGCCTGTCCGAGGAACACGCCGCTCGACTGCTCGACAAGATCGCGCAGTCGAAGCGCCCGCTGCTCTACGTGGGCGGTGGCGCCGTGCAGGGCGAGGCCACCCGCGAGGTGAGCGGCTCCCACCTGCTCTCGGCGGCGCTCAGCGAGCCCCAGAGCGCCCTGGCGGCGATGCTGTTGCAACTCGGGTGCGACCCGTTGCTGGTGGCGCAGGAGGTGCTCCGGGAGCTTCCGCGGCCGCCGTCGGCGTCGCAGCAGAGCCTCGGGGCGCAGGCCCAGACGATGATGCGCTCGGGACGACCGCCGGAGGCGCCCGCGCCGAGGGCTCCGACACAGCCCCTCGCCCGACCGACCCAGGCACCCGCGGGGAGCCCCTCGCCGGCGCCCGCGCGGCCGATGGGAACCACCACCGACCCAAGGCCCATTCGCGCCCGCGGGACCTCCACCCAGAACCGCGGCCCCGCGCAGCGCGCACGCACGGCACCACGGTGCTCTGCGTCAGTCACGACCCGCGTCTGGTGCGCCATGCCGATCGTGTGCTGGGCATGGAAGACGGTGCCATTCGCAGCGACTGGCGCCAGAACAGCCCCATCAAGGAATAAACATGAACCCAAGCCCATTTCGTCTCAGCATTGTGTCGGGCGCGCCGCTGCTGGCGGCGGCCGTGCTGATGCTGGGCGGGTGCTCTCCGTCCCAGGACTCTGCCTCCGTGGTCAGCCGCGCTGCGGCC
>CAXBRZ010000241.1:0-4496 GCA_963978075.1 uncultured bacterium
GGCAGGTACCCGCAGTTCATAACCGCGAGGGACAGGGCGCTTCCCTGACCAGACCGGATCCAGCAAGGCAAGGTTCAATGCCCGCAAAGTGTCCCTATCGGTTCCCAACGCCCGCTCCAGTGTCTGGGCAGGCATCAGGGCGGGGAGCCTCACGGTTCGGCTGTCATCACGAGGCTGCCGATCCAGACGGCCGAAAAATCGTTCGGCATTTCGATCCACTTCGAGCGCCGCCAGAAATGACACATAAAAATTTCGCGAGGCGAAGCCGAACGTGCGTCCCTGATAGTTGCGGATGATCGTCGTAATGTCATCCGTACCCATCTCCTCCTTGGCCTTGCGCATGCCCCCTGCGCCATGATTCCAGGCAGTCAGTGCCAACGGCCAGGTTCCAAGTATGGAGTAATTGATATTGAGAAACTGTGCCGCGGCGAGGGTGGACTTGTACGGATCAAGTCGCTCGTCCACGGTGCCATCGACCCGCAGCCAACGCTTGCCCGTACCACGCATGAACTGCCAAAGTCCCGCCGCACCGACTTTGGAATAGGCACGAGGATTGAACGAAGACTCCACGTGAGGAAGTGCGGACAACTCGCCGGGCAGCCCTTCCCTGCGCAGCGTCTCCTCAACGTGCTTCTCCCAGGCGCCCGATCGAATCAGACCTTCGCGGAAGCGGTCGGACTGACCCAGCTGAAAGCGTATGCGCTCAGCCGCATCGGCCAGCGAGGCCGCCGAGACATCGGGCGGGAAGAGCGCGAGCACCCGCCTCTCGTCATCCGACAAGTCCTCTCGTTCTCCAGTCGCGAGACGCCTGAGGATCCGCTCGTAGTGGGCCCGCACCGTATCAACCAGACTGGAGCGCTCACGGGAGGAGAGTCCAGGCGGGAAATTGAGTTCTTCGTAGACGATGCCCAACTGGCGATCGTCATGTAGAAGTCCGCCGTGCGTGGTCACACTCGAGTAAATTCGCTCCCAGAACCTCACATCCGCCTCAAGCGCGGGGGGGCGCGGAAACTGCGCCGGATCGGCGAGGGCTGCAGCACTGGCAGCCAGCAGGCTTGTCGCATACAGCGCGCGTGCGGAAAATGAAAAAAAGCGCGGCCTGCGTGCCATCAAAATCACCTCGTCGCCGTCAGGCTTGATTATACAAAGCGAATGGTCTTAATTGGTCATCCTGAGACCTTCCAATGACGGCCGCGGTTCAGATCCGCAACAAGGAACTCCATGGACGCGCCCAGCTCTGACATAGCATTGATCGCCCACTCCATTCAGCTGTCGCTCGCCCCGGTGTTCCTGCTCTCGGGCATTGGCGTGCTGCTCGGGGTTCTCACCAATCGCCTCGCCCGGATCGTGGACCGCGCACGTCCTCTGGAAGAGCGTCTCGCCAAGGCTGACGCGGAATCCCGGCAGGCACTTGCCGATCAACTGAACGTATTCGCAAAGCGGGCGCGGCTGATGAATGCGTCTATCACGCTCAGCGTCATCTCGGCGCTCCTGATCGCCTCCGTCGTTGCGCTGCTGTTCTCAAGCGCCTTCGTCCGGCTGAATCTCGCGCTGCCGGTCTCCGGCCTGTTCGTCTCCGCGATGTTTTGTCTCGTCGCCGGACTCGGGGCTTTTCTGGCCGAGATCCGGATTGCCACTGCCACCCTGCGAATCGGTGGCGGACACCCGTAAAAAAAGGCCGCTCCTTTGCGGGAGCGGCCCTAAGTGGACGTAAGCCCGGCCATCAAGTCCGGGCGTCCGTCGACGGGAAACTAGATCTTGTTCATCCGCACTTTGAATCACCGCAATTAAGGCAGGTCATGCAGCCATCCATCATGATGACCCCGAGCGTGTTGCACTTGCCGCACAACTGCTTGCCATCGTTGGACTGGTAGGGATTGGACATCATCTCAACCTGCTTCTTGCTTTCCTCGAAATCCGCCTTCTTCTGCTCGATGAGCTTTTTGAGACTCTCGTCCATCTCCGGGCGGGCCAACACGCCAATCGTCTGCAGGTGCTTTTCGATCACGTAGCCCAGTTCGGCAATGATCGACGGCATGAATTTCCCGCCTGGCTGCCAGTAACCTCCACGGGGATCAAAGACGGCCTTCAACTCCTCAACCATGAACGAGATGTCGCCGCCCTTGCGGAAGACAGCGGAAATAATCCGCGTCAGGGCCACGATCCACTGAAAGTGGTCCAGATTCTTGGAGTTGATGAAAATCTCGAAGGGGCGACGGCGTTCGTTCTCTGTCCCTTCATTCAGGACGATGTCGTTGATGGTCACGTACATGGCGTGATCCGACACCGGCGTCTTGATCTTGTAGGTCGAACCGATCAGAACGTCTGGCCGCTGCAAACGCTCGTGCATGTCGATGACATTGCTGCCGTCCTTGCTGCGCAGCGGAGTGACCTCGGCCTTTTTCTCTTCAGCCGCCTTCGCGGCCGCATCGACGGGCTTTTCGACACGGTACTTGGTGATCTTTTTGCTGATGGTGATCATGTCAGAACTTCCCGTAGTAACCTTCTTTGAGAGCATCGAAGAGATTTGAGGCGGTGTGAGTCTCACCGTCGTACTCAATCTTCTCGTCTCCGCGCACCGACACCTCGGATCCGTCTTCCAGCGTGAAGACGTAGGTGGTGTTCTTCAGGTCCTCTTCCTTGACGAGCACGCCAGAGAACGCCTCCGGGTTGAACCGGAATGTCGTACACCCCTTCAAACCCTGCTCATAGGCATACAGGTAGATGTTCTTGAAGTCCTCGTACTTGAAATCGGTTGGCACGTTTGCCGTCTTCGAGATGCTTGAGTCCACCCATTTCTGCGATGCCGCCTGCACGTCCACGTGCTGCTCGGGCGTAATCGAGTCCGAGGTGACGAAGTAATCCGGCAGACGCTCATCGGCCGCTGTCGCGCCCGGCATCGCCTTTGGGTTGACAAGCGCACGGTACGCAAGAAGCTCGAAGGAGTAGACGTCCACCCGTTCCTTGGTTTTCTTGCCCTCGCGAATCACATTGCGGAAGTAATGATGCGCAAATGAAGGCTCGATTCCGTTGGAGGCATTGTTCGCAAGCGACAGTGAAATCGTGCCCGTCGGCGCGATCGAACTGTGGTGCGTGAAGCGCGCGCCGGAGGTTGCCAGTTGATCAACAAGCGCGGGCGCGACGGCCGCAATGCGCTGCATGTAACGACTGTACCTGGCGTGAAGGATACGGCCCGGGACCTTCTGGCCGACCTTCCAGCCGTCCTTCACCATTTCCGGACGCTGCCGCAGCATTTTGGCCGACACCGTGAACTCCTCGTTCATGATCGGTGCGGGTCCTTTCTCACGAGCAAGGTCCAGGCCGGCCTCCCATCCTGCAACCGCCATTTCCCGTGAAACCGCCTCGGTGAACTGAATGGATTCTCCCGAGCCGTATTTCATCCCGAGCATGGTCATCGTCGAACCAAGGCCAAGGAAGCCCATGCCATGACGGCGCTTGCGCATGATCTCGTCGCGCTGGCCCGGCAGCGGCAGACCATTGATCTCCACAACGTTGTCGAGCATGCGGGTGAACACTTTGACAACGTCGCGGTACTCGTCCCAGTCGAATGTGGCCTCGGCAGTGAAAGGCTTGCGCACAAAGCGCGTCAGGTTGACCGATCCAAGCAGGCACGATCCGTACGGGGGCAGTGGCTGTTCGCCGCACGGATTGGTCGCGCGGATGTTTTCGCACCACCAGTTGTTGTTCATTTCGTTGACGCGATCGATGAGCACAAAACCTGGCTCGGCGAAGTCATACGTCGACGCCATGATGTAGTCCCAGACCCGCCGTGCAGGCAGGGTCTTGTAGACCTTGCAGCAGACAAGGCCGTCATCACGCGTGACGTAGCCTTCCGTCGTCGGCCACTCACGCCACTGAAACTTCTCGGAATCGCCCAGATCCGGCTGGTCGGCCTCGTATTCCTTCTGACGCAACGGAAAGGCGAGGTTCCAGTTCGCGTTCGCTTTAACCGCCTCGACGAATTCGTCGGTGATGAGAAGCGAGAGATTGAACTGGCGCAGGCGGCCGTTTTCACGCTTGGCCTTGATGAACTCCATGACGTCCGGATGACCCACGTCGAAAGTGCCCATCTGTGCGCCGCGGCGGCCTCCCGCCGAGGACACCGTAAAACACATCTTGTCGTACACATCCATGAACGACAGCGGGCCGGACGTGTGCGCACCAGCACCCGAAACATAGGCGCCGCGCGGGCGCAGGGTCGAGAACTCATAGCCGATGCCACAGCCCGCCTTCAGGGTCAGGCCGGCCTCGTGCACCTTGTTGAGGATGTCGTCCATCGAGTCGGTGATCGTGCCGGACACCGTGCAGTTGATGGTGGAGGTGGCCGGCTTGTGCTCGAGCGCACCGGCGTTGGAGGTCACGCGGCCGGCCGGAATCGCGCCCTTGCGCAGGGCCCAAAGGAATCGCTCAAGCCACTGCTCGCGCGCCTCGGGCGCCTCGACCTCGGCCAACGCCTTGGCAACCCGGCGGTAGGT
>CAXBRZ010000242.1:0-4483 GCA_963978075.1 uncultured bacterium
GGGGTCATATCTTGGCGCCGCCCACGTTCCTCTACGCTGTGGCCTGCCCGCAGGGAATGGAGGGCCTGCCCGGAGTGCACGCCTTCTACTGCGGCTGCAACTGGGAGTGGTTCAAGCCCATACATATCAACGACGAGCTAACCTGCGTCGACTACCCCATCGACCTGATAGAGAAGCATGGCAAGATGGGCGGACGCCAGTTCCTGCAAATCGGCAGGATCGACCATCGTCATGCAGTCAGATTGCCATCACTGGGGTTGGAGTCAATTCGCCGTCACTTCTTCTCAATCAACTCCTCCAGCCGTGCCCACAGCACCTGCTCCAGATGCTCGCGGACCGGCTCGACGGTGATGCGGTTCACGATTTCGCTGGCGAAGGCGTGGGTGAGCAAACGGCGGGCGTCCACCTCGCCGATGCCGCGCGTGCGGCAGTAGAAGAGCGCCTCGTCGTTCATCTGGCCCACGGTCGCGCCGTGCGTGCATTTCACGTCGTCGGCCAGGATTTCGAGCTGCGGCTTGGCATTCACCGTCGCGGTGTCGGTGAGCAGGAGGTTGCGGCTGGTCTGCTTGGCGTCGGTCTTCTGCGCGTCTTTGCGGACGAAGATTTTGCCATTGAACACGCCGCGCGAACTGCCGCCAAGAATGCCGTGGTAATACTCGTGGCTGCCGCAGTGCGGCTGCGCGTGGTCGGCGACGGTGTGGTGGTCCACAAGCTGTTTGCCGCCAAAGGCGTAGAGGCCGTTCATCACGCAATCCACGCCCTGGCCGGTCATGACGAGGTTGATGTTGTGCCGCGCCAGCCGCGCGCCGGTGCTGATGCTGTGCGAGAGGAACCGGCTGTCGCGCGCCAGCGTGACCTGCGTGGTCGCGACGTGAAACGCCTCGAGATTTTCCTCCTGAAATTTCGCGTGCTCGATGTGCGCATCCTGAAGGGACGGCATCTGAAGATGACGCTCACGGCCGGCCCGCGCACGCCGTCGGTGGAAGCGATCGCATTTGGCTGGATTGGCAAGCCGGGTTCGTACGAACCGCCGCGCGACACCACGATTCGGGCCGTGTACCGCCTCGGTGTCAATGACTGGCAGGGGATGCGGCGCCCGCAGTTGCTGCTCGAGCATGTGGAGCCGACCGAGACGACCCGCATGCTATGATTCGGCGTTGAATTGCAGAGTCGAGCCGATCATGAATGTCGATATTTCCCAGCTTGCGGGTCCGATCCGCCGCCAACTGAAGGATCTCGGGGAACGCCTCGAATCCTTAAGGGGGTATCTTTGAGTACGACCGCAAGAGCGAACGTCTCGCCGAGGTAAGTCGCGAGCTCGAGGACCCGAGGATCTGGGATACACCTGAGAAGGCGCAGTCGCTCGGCAAGGAGCGCTCGTTGCTCGAGGCGATCACCACAAGGCTCGACCGTGTGAGAGACAGTATCCACGGATCGCTTGAACTGCTGGAACTCGCCGAAATGGAGGGAGAGGTCTCTGCGGTGACCGGTGTGGAGGCTGATGCCAACCTGCTGGAGCGGGACGTCAAGGAATTCGAGTTCCAGCGCATGTTCCCCGGCCAGATGGATCCCTCCAATGCCTTTCTCGACATCCAGGCCGGCGCCGGTGGCACCGAGGCGCAAGACTGGGCATCGATGCTGCTGCGCATGTATTGCAAGTGGGCGGACCAACATGGTTTCCGCTACGAGATTCTCGACCAGAGCGATGGTGAGGTCGCGGGCATCAAGGGCTGCTCGCTCAGGATCGAGGGCAACTTTGCCTATGGTTGGCTTCGCACCGAGACGGGTGTCCACCGTCTCGTGCGCAAGTCGCCGTTTGACTCCGGCAACCGACGCCATACGTCGTTTGCGTCCGTCTTCGTCTCACCCGAGGTGGATGACGACATCAACATTGACGTCAATCCGGCGGATTTGGAGGTCGATACCTACCGATCCAGCGGTGCGGGCGGGCAGCACGTCAACAAGACCGAGTCGGCAATTCGAATCAAGCATCTTCCGACCGGCATCGTCGTCGCCTGCCAGAGCGAGCGCAGCCAGCACAAGAATCGTTCGGCAGCGATGAAGATGCTCAAGGCGAAACTCTACGAACTGGAGTTCAACAAGCGAAACGCCGCGGCGAAAGTGCTCGAAGACTCAAAGTCGGACGTTTCCTGGGGCAACCAGATCCGCTCCTACGTCCTCGACCAGGCGCGCATCAAGGATCTGCGGACGAATGTCGAGATCGGTAACACCACGGCCGTGCTGGACGGTGGCCTGGACCCGTTCATGGAAGCCAGTCTTAAGCAGGGGCTATGACGATGAGCACGAACGATACGGCAGCCTTGCCGCAGGACGAGAACAAACTCATCGCCGAGCGTCGGCAGAAGCTCTCAGCCATCCGTGAGGCCGGCATCGCCTTTCCAAATGATTTCCGGCGTGACGCCCACGCAGGCGACCTGCAATCGACACTTGCCGAGCGTGATGCCGCGTGGCTCGAGGCGCATCCCACGCGGGTGCGTGTGGCCGGTCGGATGCTGGCAAAGCGTGACATGGGCAAGTCGAGCTTTGTGCGGCTTGCCGACGGGTCGGGCGAGATCCAGTTGTATCTGCAATCCAACACGCTCGGCGCACCCTACGACGACTTCAAGACCTGGGATGTCGGCGATATCGTCGCCGCCGGCGGCGTCCTGATGCGTACCCGGACCGGCGAATTGTCGGTCAAGGCGGACGAGTTGCGATTGCTCACCAAGTCGCTGCGCCCCCTGCCCGACAAATGGCATGGCCTGACCGATACCGAAGCGCGTTACCGGATGCGCTACGTGGATCTCATTGTGAATCCCGAAAGTCGCAAGACATTCCAGACGAGGACCCAGATCGTTCGGTTCATCCGCGGTTTTCTGGACGCGTCCGACTTCATGGAAGTGGAAACGCCCATGATGCAGCCGATCCCCGGGGGCGCGGTGGCAAGGCCATTCGTCACCCATCACAATGCGCTTGATATCGACATGTACCTGCGCATCGCTCCGGAGTTGTACCTGAAGCGGCTCGTGGTCGGCGGTTTCGAACGCGTCTACGAGATCAACCGCAATTTCCGCAACGAGGGACTGTCGACGCGTCACAATCCCGAGTTCACGATGCTCGAGCTGTATTGGGCGTATGCCGACTATCACGAGCTCATGGATCTCGTCGAGAGGCTTTTTACCGGCATCGCGGATGCGGTGCTGGGGCGTCGACAGGTGAACTATCAGGGAACCGAGATCCATCTTGCGGGTCCGTTCCGGCGCGTCTCGGTGGAAGAGATCATCCTGGAGTGCAACCCTGGTCTCGACCGGTCGAAACTGCGCGACGTGCCGTACCTGCGCGCGGTGCTTGACGGGCTTGGCGTGACGTACCAACCGGGTGACGGTGCCGGCAAGCTTCAGATCGAGATTTTCGACAAGACCGGCGAGCACACGCTGGTGCAGCCCACCTTCGTCTACGGTTACCCAACCGAAGTGTCGCCGTTGTCGCGTTGCAATGATTCCGATCCGTTCATAACGGACCGATTCGAGTTCTTCGTCGGTGGACGTGAACTGGCCAATGGTTTCTCGGAACTCAACGACGCAGAGGATCAGGCCGCGCGATTCCGTGCGCAGGTCGAGCGCAAGGATGCCGGTGATCTTGAGGCGATGTACTTTGACGCGGACTACGTGCGTGCACTGGAGTACGGGTTGCCGCCGACGGCGGGGCTCGGCATCGGCATTGACCGTCTGGTCATGCTCTACACCGATTCACCGTCGATCCGGGATGTGCTGCTGTTCCCGCAGATGAAACCCGAGACCTGATCAGGTTTGTGTTTCGAGCGTGTAGGGCAGGGGCATTGGCGCGCAGATGCGCCCGTCGTCGAGCGTGAGCGGACAATCAAGCGCGTCGATCGTGATGACGGCGAGGCACTCCGCGCCACCGGCGCCATCATCCGCCGCGGTGACCACTTCGCCGACTTTCTGGCCGGCGAGCAGCAGCGGTTCGAGTATGGCCGGCGCTGGCCCTTGCAGTCCAAATCGGCCCATCCGACGCTTGATGCGTCCCAGGTGCTGGGTGCGGGCAACGATTTCCTGACCGGTGTAACAACCCTTGTCGAAACGGATCGCGCCGATCCGGTCGAGATTGAGCATCTGCGGTATCCATTCCCCGCTGCTGCGGGCTGAGACCTCAGGGAGTCCGGCACGGATGGCCTTGAGGCACTGGGACCCCTCGTGGGTCGGCCGCAGGGCAAGCGGCAGATCCTCATCCAGGGCCTCGACGAGGGTCAGGCGAACCTTGGCGCGCAGCACGTAGCGCACCAAGTGGGTGCGCAGGGGTTCGGCGAGGTCGGTCGGCAGGGCGAAACGCACACCGTCCTCGAGGGCCCGGACCCAGCCGAACGCCAGAATCCGTCCCTGGGATGTCAGGACAGCCGCGGGCGACGGTGGGTCCGCGGGGAGGGCAAGGATGTTCTGAGTGCACTGGCCGTTCAGGAAGGTAC
>CAXBRZ010000243.1:0-4478 GCA_963978075.1 uncultured bacterium
TTCCGCGATCGCGCCGGTGCTGACAGCGACCACAATGGTGGTCTTGGGTACCGTCCCAAAGGGTACCAGAGTGACTTTGAGGCCATTGGGCAACTCGTAGTCCACCTTCGCCGGCAAACTGACCGCAGGAGCGGGTCCGGGCTGCGGTGCTGAGCGACCGCTCGCGGCGAGCGGTGCGCACACGAGGCACAACGACAGGACCATTCCCGCAAGGTCTCTGAGCGCAATGATGGGTATTCTCATGGCGATACCCTCGCCGCACCGGCTTTAAGCGCGAATACCGTCTGTTTTTCCTTCACGAGATAGCGTGACGCGACACTGCGGATCATGTCCGGGGAGATGGCGGCGAAGCGGGCTTCCAGCTGGTTGATCAATTCAGGATCGTTGTCAAAAAGCGCCGTACTGGCCAGGATTTCAACCAGCCCGAAACGAGTGGGGCTGCCGATGAGGTCATACACTGCGGAGCGGAGCTTTTTCCTGGCCCGGGCAAGCTCCAGTTCACTGACGCCATTTTTTTGTACGTCCGCAATCACCGATTCCACCGTGTCCCTGATCTGGGAGTCCGTGACATTGGCGTCGTGGACGACTGACGCCGTCCAGAGCATGGGTCCTTCATAGTCATATGCGGTCCCCAGCAAGTTGATTCCGCCGTCGATCGAGTCGGCGAAACCCTTCTCGGTCACGATCCTTTGCCAAAGGCGGCTTTCCTCGCCCTGCAGGAGAACGACGTCCAAAAGGATGAAAGCGAACCAGTCCTCCGTCTTGCGATTCGGCACTTGGTAGCCGATCGAAAACGCCGGCTGCGGCGCGAGCGGGTCGGTGCGCGATCCCTCTTTTGGATGAGACTGGGAAGGCTCGTCGTAGGCAGGCCGAACGGGAGCCGGCTTTGTCGGCAGGCCGCCGAATTCCCTCTCGATGAGCGGGCGTATCGTCGCGGGGTTGAATGCGCCTGCGACAACCAGTGCCGCGTTGGAGGGCACGTAGTAGGTTTCGTAGAACGCCTTGACATCCGAATACGTCGCGGCGTCGATTTCGTCGAGTTCCCCGTAAAAATTGTGGGCGTTGTGCCAGTTTTCAAAGGCCGCCTGCGGCAGGTCGAGCCATGGAAACCCGCCATAGGGTCGGTTCAGGACGTTCACACGGACTTCGTTCTTGACGACATCTTTCTGGTTCGAAATGCTGCTTTCGGCGACGGCGAGACCGCGCATGCGATCCGCTTCCACAAACAGTGCGGCCTCCAGGACGTTGGAGGGAACCACTTCAAAATAGTTGGTGTAATCGAATCGGGTGGATCCGTTGCCCAATCCACCATTGCCCGCGATGATCTCGTCCGCTTCTCCCTTGCGGAGATTGGGCGTCTCCTGAAACATCAAGTGCTCGAAGAGATGTGCAAACCCAGTGCGGCCACGAGGTTCGAGTCGAAATCCGATGTGGTAGTACGTACCGACCGTTACGGTTGGAATCGACTCGTCGTGGGCTAGCACGACCCGAAGACCATTGCCGAGGGTATAGAACTCGACGGGTACCGTCAGACCCGTCGGTTGACCATGGGTCTCGGGTGGTTTGGCGAGCGTCCAAAAAGGAACTGTCATCATCAGGACTGCGAACATGCGCTGCATCACGGATCCTCGCTGCCGATTCCGGAAACTGCAGGTGCAGAGTCCTGCAGTTTGCCACTGTACCCGCACAGAGTGCGGGCGGGGCGGTGCCATGCGCCGCCCCGCCGAATCTCACATGCGCAAACCACCGTCTGTATAGATGGTCCTTCCGGTGAAGAAGTCGTTCTCAACGATGAAAATGGCGGTGTGGGCAATTTCTTCGGGGAGGCCCAGGCGCTTGAGCGGTACCGGGGCCGTGACCTTGGCCAGCGTTTCCGGTGTCATGCCTGACAAAATCTCGGTCGCGCAGTAGCCAGGGGCTATGGCGCCCGTGCGAATGCCGAAACGTGCCAGTTCCTTGGCCCAGGTGACTGTCATCGCCGCAACGCCCGCCTTCGTGGCCACATAGTTCGTCTGGCCGAGATTGCCATCCTTGGAGATGGATGACATGTTGATGATGACCCCGCCCTTGCCGAAGCGGATCATGTGCTCCGCCGCCTCTCGGCCACACAGGAACACGCCGGTGAGATTGACGTTCAAAACGGCATTCCACTGGTCCAGGCTCATCTTCCCGACGACTGCGCCATCTTTGACTTTCACCAGCAGGCCGTCCTTGACGATACCGGCATTGTTCAACATGACGTCCAATGCGCCGAAATCCGCAGCGATTGCATTTAGCGTCGCTACAACGTCGTCTTCCTTGGTCACGTTGCAGCCGTAGGTACGCGCCTCGGCGCCGGCTTCGGCACAGAGGGTTGCGGTGCCCGAAAGGTCATCCGTCGAAAGGTCGATCAGCGCAAGGCGAGCGCCCTTCTGGGCGAATGCAACCGCAAGGGACTTGCCGATGCCGCGAGCTGCGCCAGTGATGGCGACGGTTTTGCCTTTGATGTCCATGAGTCAGATTCCTGTTCGGTCGATGGGCTGAAGTAGGGTGGAGAGGAATTGTTCAGTGCTGGCCGGAGGCATCACTGCTGTGGAGGAAGTCAATCAGGCCTGCCATATAGGTTGCCTGGTCATCATAGATGGCCATGTGGCTGCCCTTGTCGCAGTACAAGTACCGTCCGGCAGGAAACTGCTTGGCCATCCATTCCATGTGCGCGGGGTCCATCGTGTCGTGCCGCGCACCAATGACGAGGGTCGGCACCTTGATGAGGTGCAGGTCATGGCTGCGGTCCCAATTGACCAGTGTTCCACGGGCTCCAAGCTCGCTCGGACCCTGCATGGGCACATACACTTCCTTGTTGACATGGGAAAACGACCGCATGACCGGTTCCGGCCACTGCGCGACCGGCGCCCGCAGGATGTGCTGCGTGTAGAAATGTTCCATGACCAGTGACTCATAGCGCGGGCTCTCGTATTCGCCGCGTGCGTCCAGGTCCTGAATCTCTTTGAGAATTTTAGGATCCATCTGCGGGAACAGGATTTTTTTGGCGTATTCGTTGTAGGCGGGAATATTCGACATCATGTTCGAAATGATCAGGCCCTTGAGGTTGTCCTGATGCTTGAGTGCATATTCAATCGCGAGCAATCCGCCCCAAGACTGGCCATAAAGATAGAAGTTGTCGCGGTCAAGACCGAGCGCCACTCGTACCTGTTCGACTTCGTCAACAAAACGGTCAAGGTCCCACAGCGTTTTGTCGTGGGGCTGGTCGCTGTAGGCGGATCCGAGCTGATCATAGTAGTAGTACTCGATTCCGGCGCCTGGCAGATAGCTGTCGAAGGCCTCGTAAGCCTCGTGCGTCATGCCGGGCCCTCCATGCAGGATCAAGACCTTGATGCGTGGGTTGTTGCCGACCCGCTTGGTCCAGACACGGAAATTTCCGGCCGGAGTCGTAATCGGGATCATCCGCGCTCCGCCGGCTGCAGCGTCGGTCCTGCCGGTCTGGTCGAAATATGCGACACCGGACGACACTCCGGGCGGGTTGTCCACATTTCTTGCGCAACCCCCAAGCGCGATGCCAAGGGCAAACAAGATACCAAGCAACTGGATACGCACGTTGGGCTCCTGCGGTTAGTGCGGGTTCAGATGATCTCGATGGCCACCGCGGTCGCTTCGCCGCCACCGATGCACAGCGACGCCAGGCCTCTTCGCAATCCGCGTGCCCGAAGTGCCGAGATCAGCGTTGCAATGATGCGGGCTCCGGTTGCGCCGACGGGATGCCCCAGCGCGCAGGCACCGCCGTTGACGTTGACCTTGGCAGGATCAATCTTGAGGTCGTGCATCGCGGCCATCGTCACCGCGGCGAAAGCTTCGTTGATTTCAAAAAGGTCCACGTCTGCGACCGTCCAGCCTGCCTTGGAGAGTGCCTTTTGCATCGCGCCGACCGGGGCAGTGGTGAACCACTCCGGCTCGTGTGCATTGCTGGCATAGGCGACGAGGCGCGCGACCGGCTTCAGTCCCTTCGCGGCAGCAGCGGACTCTCTTGCGAGGATCACCGCCGCGGCGCCGTCGGAGATGGAGGAGGAACTGGCTGCCGTAACGGTGCCGTCCTTGCGAAAAGCAGGTTTCAGCGCAGGAATCTTTGCGATGTCGCAGGTGAATGGCGTTTCGTCTTTGGTGACGACAGACTCGCCTTTGCGCGACTTGACGGTCACCGGAACGATTTCTTCCTCAAAAGCTCCGGCCTCGATGGCGGCGAGGCTGCGGCGCACGGATTCCGTTGCAAACGCATCCATGGATTCGCGGCTGAACGAATATTTCGCGGCTGTGTTTTCCGCAAAGCAGCCCATCAACTGGCCATCCCACGGACTTTGCAGGCCGTCGCAGAACATGTGGTCGAGAATTTCGCCATTGCCCATGCGGTAGCCCATCCTGGCCTTGGGCAGGATGTAGGGCGCGTTCGTCATGGACTCGAGGCCCCCGGCGACGACGACATCAAC
>CAXBRZ010000244.1:0-4459 GCA_963978075.1 uncultured bacterium
GGCTTCGGCGCGATAAGCTCCGCGGAGGTGATGGACGCAGCACCTGCGGCGATCTTGATGGCCGAGCGCGCGAGCGTCGTCCCCGACAGGGACGCACACGCGACCCGCGGGCTCAACGATGGTTGAACCGCCGGGGTCTGGGACATCAAGGGCGAGCCCATCCACGCCGCGAGCAGGAAAGCTGTCGGCGCGAGCACTCTGCCACGGCCTCTCATCGTCGCTGTCATGGTGTTCTCCATGCCGCTGTGATCACGGACGGGGCTACACGGAAATACGGGGAGTGCTTGAAGACTCGCAAACTACGAAGAAAATGGTCGGGATGGCGGGATTCGAACCCACGACCCCCTGACCCCCAGTCAGGTGCGCTAGCCAGGCTGCGCTACATCCCGGAGTCGTGCCGCCCCGCGCGCTGTTCCGCGCCGGGCACGTCTTCCTATTCTACGCTGAACGCTTGCGCCGAGGCGAGGCCGACTTCGTGTTTTCGCCATCGGCCGCGCGTTTTGCCGCCGCGCGCCCCGCCTCGCGTTCGAACACGAGAGCAGACGACGAGGGGAAATGCTGTACAAGTCGTTCGCACAGCGCATCGGCGATGGCCCGCGGTGTCACGGCCGCCGAACACGCCTCGGCGAATCCTGCGATCAACGAAACGATGGGATCCACGACGGGTCATCCTTACGCAAATTTTCAGCCAGCGTCGACCACTCTAGACGCAGCACATGCACGATGGGTATTCCGCCAAACCCGCAGGAAAACACTGGCAAGACCGCATCGGCCGGTAGGGTTATTACCCCCTGCCAGCGCGCCATGCCAACCTCAGCCGTTCTGCGCCAGAAAGCGCCGGTAGAGTTTGAGCACGGTAGGAACATAGGCCTGCGTCTCGGCATAGGGCGGAATGCGCCGGCCGTGCCGTTCCACCGCTTCCTCGCCCGCGTTGTAGGCGGCCAGGGCCAGCTCGAGGTTGTTGTTGAAGCGGCGCAGCAGATCGTGCAGGTAGCGTGCCCCCCCGTCCACGTTGGCTGCCGGATCGAACGGGTTGGTCACCCCGTAGCGCTGTGCGGTCTTGGGATGCAGCTGCATCAGTCCCTGCGCCCCGGCACGGGAGACGGCATTAGGGTCAAAGGCGGATTCTGCTGCAATCACGGCCTTGAGCAACGCCGGGTGCAGGTCCGTACGGCGCGCGGTCCGGTCGATCAGGCCGGAAAACGTGCTGGCACGCTCGCGCCAGTTACCCGCCCGTTCCGCCGACATCATGACCCGATCATCGCCCGTCTTCTGGAACAGCACGAAGCGCACGTCGTCCGGCACGTTGGTGTAGTGCGTCACCCCGTCTTCGTCGACAAAACTGTAGATGTCCGCGCGGGCCGACGACACCGGCAGCACGGCTGCGGCGAGCAGGATCAGCAGGGCAGACAGGCGTGGCAGACGGCTCATCCGGCTCTCTTAAGGTTGCGGCCTCGGACGGAAGGGTCGGAAGACTCCCCCGGACGCCATAGTGCACCCGCGGTACGCGGCGCGGCACTGTGACTGGCCGGAATCGTTATCCGTGTCTCAGTTTTGCATGCCGAGGATGGCTTTATGTCCAATCGGACGGACAGTAGGTCTGTCCCTACTACACTGTAGCTGCGGGTCGGGTAATACCCCAGTGCGGGTAGGGTCCGGACCGAAAGGCTCATCCGAAGGACGCAGTTATGGCAACGCAGATGCAGTATTTCCACTCCGCCGCCGAGAACGATTCGGCCAGCGCCTCCGCGCGCCGGGTATTTCTGGTCGATGATCACGCGATCCTGCGCGAGGGCGTGACCGCCCTGCTGTCGCTGGAATCCGATTTCGAGGTCGTCGGTCATGCCGGTTCCGTCCCCGAGGCGATCACAAAAGCACCCTCGCTCAATCCGGAGCTCATCATCACCGATCTTTCCATGCCGGGCTCCGCAGGGGTGCAGGGCATCATGGAACTGCGTCGCGCCTGCCCCACCGCACGCATCGCAGTCCTCACCGTCCACAACACCGAGGAACACATCCGTGCCGCTCTGGCGGCAGGGGCCGACGGCTACATCGTCAAGGATGCCTCGCGGTCCGAGCTGGTCCACGGTCTGCGGGCCGTGCTCGCCAACCAGATCCACCTGTGCGCCCGTTCCTCGGCGCGTGTGGTGCGCAGTTACCTCAACCATGGCAACGACAGGGGATCACCGATCGAAACCCCGGTGGTGACCGGCCGGGAGCGCGAGATCCTGATCCTCATCGCCAAGGGCCAGTCCAACAAACGCATCGCGCTGACCATCAACCGGAGCGTCAAGACGGTCGAAAAGCATCGCGCCAACCTGATGCGCAAGCTCGGCTTGCACAATGTTGCCGACGTGACGCGATTTGCCCTGAACAGCGGCCTCATGACCGAAGAGTCGCTGCAGTCAGCCTGACCCGTGACTCCCTGCGGCCTGGTTCAGGGTCGCAGGGACTGCAGAAATACCACCGGATCCTCACCGCGCTCTAGCACTTCGACGAGCGCCGAGCCTACAACGACGCCTTCGACCACCGGACTCAGCCGGCTGACCTGTTCGGCCGAGCGGATGCCAAAGCCCGCGCACACCGGGATCGGCGCAAGCGCGCGCACCTGACGAAGGTACGTCTCAACCTCCACCGGTATGGCGACTGACTTGCCCGTGGTACCGGTCATGGTGACCGCATAGATAAAGCCGCGCGCTTCGCGGCACAGCATCGCGAGCCGCTCGGGTGGCGTGACCGGCGACACCATCTGCACCAGCCCCACGCCCTCGGTCTCAAGCGCATTGCGCAGGTCGGCGCACTCTTCGTAGGGCAGGTCCGGCACGATGAACCCCGCCACACCCGCCGCCCGCGCTGCCGCAGGCAATCGGTCGAGCCCATAGGCCAGAAGCGGATTGAGATAGCTCATCAATAGCAGCGGCGCCTGCGGGGGTGTTGGCAGGGTCTGCAGCGCCGTCAGAATCCACGCGAGCGACACGCCGCCCTGCAAGGCCGCGTGACTGGCGCGCTGGATGGTCATGCCGTCGGCCATCGGATCGGTGAACGGCACGCCGATCTCGACGACGTCCGCCGCGGCGGCGATCCGCGGCAGTTCGGCGAGGAACTTCTCTTTCGTCGGAAAGCCGGCGGTCATGAATCCCACGAGGGCCGGTTGCCCGCGCTCGTTGGCGGCGCGGATGGCCGCGCCGATGCTTTCGTGTCCCGCACCGCGGGTCTGCTCGATTGTCGTCATCACAGCATTCCTTTGAGCAACGTGCGCTGCAGCGTCGGTATGTCTTTGTCTCCCCGGCCCGACAGACAGATGACCAGCGTCGCCCCCGGATGCTCGGCAGCCCACTTGCGTGCGCCGGTAAAGGCATGGGCCGATTCGATCGCAGGAATGATCCCCTCGGCGGCGCAGCATTCCGAGAGGGACTCAAGCGCCTCGTCATCGGTCACATAGTCATACCGGACCCGACCGGTGCTCATCAGCAGCGAGTGCTCGGGACCCACCCCCGGATAGTCGAGGCCTGCCGATACCGAATGCGTTTCCTGTATCTGCCCGTCGGCGTCCTGCAAGAGCATCGAGTAGCAGCCCTGCAAAACGCCCGGACGTCCCATGGTAAGGGTCGCGGAGTTGTCGCCCAACGCCGGACCGCGCCCGCCGGCCTCCAGTCCGATCAGCTCGACGGACTCGTCACCGACAAAGGGGTGGAACATGCCGATGGAATTGGAGCCCCCGCCGACGCAGGCGAATACCGCGTCCGGCAGTCCACCGGTCTGGCGGATCATCTGCGCGCGCGCCTCGCGGCCGATGACAGACTGCAGCCGGCGCACCAGCAGCGGATACGGATGAGGCCCGACAGCGGATCCGAGCAGATAGTACGTCCCGTTGGGATCTGACACCCAGTCACGCAGCGCCTCGTCGATGGCCGCGCGCAGGGTCTGGTCGCCGCCCGTGACGGGCACCACGGTCGCACCCAGCAACTTCATGCGGCCGACATTCGGTGCCTGCCGTTCGCAGTCGATCGCACCCATGTAGACGGTGCAGGGCAGTCCCAGACGGGCACAGGCGGCCGCGCTCGCCACACCATGCTGGCCGGCGCCGGTCTCGGCCACGATGCGCTTTGCGCCGAGCCGCTTGGCCAGCAAGGCCTGGCCGATGGCGTTGTTGATCTTGTGTGCGCCGGTGTGGGCAAGGTCTTCGCGCTTGAGATAGACGCGCGCCCCCCAACGGGCCGACAACGCCGGCGCGTAGGACAGCGCCGTCGGGCGGCCGACCCAGTCGGAGAGCTGTGCGTCCAGTTCGGCCACGATTGTGCTGCGCTCGGCTGTCAGTGCAAAAACATTCCAAGCCAGCTCAGACCGCGTAGGCGTCCCGCCAAAGGCCACGAGCATTCCTTCGTCGAAGACGTACTTTTCGCTCACGGCCGCACCTCAGTCACCAGCATCACTTGCCGCACTTTCGCAGCCGCCCAGG
>CAXBRZ010000245.1:0-4445 GCA_963978075.1 uncultured bacterium
ACCAGCCGAGTTCATCGCCGCGGCGATAGTCCCGCCGCGCCGGCAGAGGCAACGCACCCGCCATGCGCAGCGTGCGCGGCAGGACTTCGCCTGCGCCGCTCAAACTGACGCTGCCGACATTCAGCGCGCCGACAAAGGTCAGCGTGTAGGGGCCGGCGGCCGTCTCGAAATGGCAGACCAACCTTTCGTTCTTGACATACAACGACTCCACAAGTGCAGCGGTGGTCATGTTCACGCTGTACAGGTAGCCCGGCTCATAGTGCAGCCCGACCAAGGTGCCGTCGCAGGGGACGTGCACGCGGTGGTAGTTGTAGGGGGCCAGATAAATGGTGGCAAAGGACCCGCCGAGGTACGGTTCTGCACGCTTGGCGTCGCCGAGAAAGGCGTCCAGCGGGTAGGTGCGGCGTTTGGCCGAGACGACTGCCTGCAGCACGTCTCGCCCGACAATGTCGCCACGTTCCGCGACAGTGCCGTCGCACGGGCAGGCGAGCGCACCCTCCTCCTGCGTCACTGCGCGGGCGCCGGGCTTAAGTGCGCGCGTGAAAAAGGCATTGAAGGTTGGCCAGCCTCCGGCGGGCGTCATGGCCTCAGCGGTATTGACCGCGTATAGGCGCGTGAACTGCCGGATCAGGAAGTCCTTGACCGGTCTGGCCTCGATCCGGGCGATCCGGTAGACGATCGCCGTGATCAGCCGCTTGGGCAGGCAATGCTGCAGCAGCACGAACGCGTGGTCTTTGACTCTCATGGCCGGACTCCGTGGCGACCCGCGAGTCTTCGCAGGTCGTGGGCGATCGGAGTCGCCGCGAGCGGGGGCGAGAAGAGCGCGACCAGACGCGCGTCGCTGTCAAGGACGAACACCTGCCCCGAATGCTCGACCGTATAAGAAGCGGCGGGGTCCGCCTGGGGCCCGACGCGGTAATAGGCGCCCACGGCGGAGGTGATCTCGTCCAGCGCCGCGGTGTCGCCGGTGGCGGCAATGACCGCGTCACCGAAACGGCCTGCGTACTCGTTCAGCACGACCGGGGTATCGCGGCGCGGATCGACCGAGACGAAGAGGATGCGCGGTCGCTCGTTCGGCGCAAGATCGTCCAGTTGCCGCACCGCCTGCGACAGGGTCGCGAGCGAGGTGGGACAGAATTCCGGGCAGCTGGTGAAGCCGAAGAACAGCAGGGTCGGGCGGCCGACGAGCCCGTCCCGCGTCAGCGGCCGACCCTGGTTGTCCGTCAGGTGCACGGCCGGCAGGGCCTTGGGCGCGGGCAGGCGGGTGCCGGCTTGCAGCGGTTCGGGGGTTCGCGCACAGGCACCGAGCAGGGCGAGCGCGAGGGCGACGAGGGGCAGGGGGCGGAGTCGGTGCTGCATTCCTCCATTATCCCATGACTTTTGCGGGGCTCCCTTCCTTTAGACTGTGGCCATGAGCCAGACCCGACTGCCCCCGGTGCGCGTGGCGGACGCCATCAAGAGCACGGCCCGCCGCCTTGCAAGGGCAGGGCTGAGCTATGGGCATGGCACGGACAATCCGTGGGACGACGCGGCGGCGCTCGTGTTCCACGCCGGCGGCCTACGTCACGAAGAGGCACCGGAGGCGTACGAGCACCGGCTGGACCTTGCCCAGCGCCGCGCCCTGCGCAGCCTCGTGGAGCGCAGGATCGCCGAGCGTATGCCCTCGGCCTACCTGACTGGTGTGACCTGGTTTGCGGGGCATGAAATGCGGGTCGATGCGCGCGTGCTCGTTCCTCGCTCGCCGATCGCCGAGCTCATCGCCGCGCGCTTCGCGCCCTTCGTCGAGGCGGACCGGGTGGGCCGCATTCTGGACATCGGCACCGGCTCCGGCTGTATCGCCATTGCCTGCGCGCACGCGTTTCCGATGGCCTCGGTCGATGCCTCGGACATCTCCGCCGATGCGCTCGCCGTGGCCCGGGACAATATCGCGCGTCACGGGCTTGAGGGTCGGGTGCGGACCGTCCAAGCCGACGTCTACGACGGATTGCCCGAGGGTCGCTACGATATCATCGTGTCCAATCCGCCCTATGTGCCGACCGCGGTGGTCGAGGCGTTGCCGGCGGAGTACCGACATGAACCGGTACTGGGCCTTGAGTCCGGGGCCGACGGGCTGGACCATGTGCGGCGGATCCTCGAGGGGAGGATCGGGCGTCTCAACCCGGGAGGCATACTCGTGGTGGAGGTCGGGGATACGGAGGAAAACGTGGCGCGGGCATGGCCCGGGCTGCCATTCCTGTGGCTTGAGTTCGAGCACGGCGGCGGCGGCGTGTTCCTGTTGCGAATGGAGTAGGGATGTCGGGCAATACCATCGGTCGTCTGTTCACGGTCACGACGTTCGGCGAAAGCCACGGCCCGGCACTCGGTGCCGTGGTGGACGGCTGTCCGCCGGGACTGCCGATCAGCGAGGAGGAACTCATGCTCGACGTCGAACGGCGTCGTTCGGGCACCTCGCATCACACCAGCCAACGCAAGGAACCGGACACCGTGCGGATTCTCTCCGGCGTGTTCGAGGGTCGCACCACCGGCACGCCGATCGGCCTGCTCGTCGAGAACACCGACCAGCGGTCGCGCGATTACGAGAAGATCAAGGATCGCTTCCGCCCGGGGCACGCCGACTACACGTACCAGCAGAAGTACGGTTTCCGCGATTACCGCGGCGGTGGACGCTCCTCGGCGCGCGAGACGGTCATGCGGGTCGCGGCCGGAGCGATCGCCCGCAAGTACCTTGCGACCCGTCTTGGCGTGCAGATTTTCGGCTATCTCACCGAAATCGGGCCACATACGCTCAAACCTGTGGATCCGCCCTCCGCCTACGACAATCCGTTTTTCTGCCCGGATCCTGCGTTCGTGGCGCAGCTGGAGGATTACCTGTGGCAGATCCGCGCGGCCGGCGAATCGGTGGGCGCACGCCTCACCGTCGTGGCACGCGGAGTGCCACCGGGACTCGGCGAGCCGGTGTTTGACCGCCTGGATGCCGACATTGCACACGCGATGATGGGCATCAACGCCGTCAAGGGCGTGGAGATCGGGGACGGCTTTGCGGTCGCCCGGCAGAAAGGCAGCGAGGGACGCGACCTCATGACCCCCGCGGGCTTCGCCTCGAACCACGCAGGCGGGATCCTCGGCGGCATTTCCTCGGGTCAGGACATCGTCGTCTCGATCGCCCTCAAGCCGACCTCCAGCATCCAGGTACCTGGCAGCACGGTGAACCTTGCAGGCGAGCCGGTGGAGGTCGTCACGACCGGACGCCACGACCCTTGCGTCGGGCTGCGGGCGACGCCGATTGCCGAGGCGATGCTGGCGCTCGTGCTGATGGACCACTATCTGCGCCATCGCGGCCAGAACGCCGATGTTGCGCCCACGACTCCGGTGCTGCCGGCCGGTCCATGATCCGCCGCGGCGAGGCGTCTTTTGCGTTCGGCTACCTCGCCTACTACATGGCGTTCGGCGTGTTCATGCCGTACTGGTCGGCACACCTGACCCACCTTGGCTGGTCCGCGAGCGCGATCGGCGTCGTTCTCGCAGTCTTCAACACCGTCAGGATCGGATCGCCTCTTGCCGGTGGTTGGCTGGTCGACCGTGCGCGCGAGCGCAAGCACGTGCTGGTCATCGGCGCGACGCTTGCCGCGCTCGCCGCAGCCTGGGCGGGTGCCGCGCGAGCACCCGTCGCGATCGCAGTCTCCATCGCCGTCTATAGTCTTGCATTCACCTCGATCCTGCCGGCCTACGATGCGGTCGTGCTCGACCGGCTGGGGGCGCGACGCTCCGATTACGGGCGGTTGCGCCTGTGGGGTTCTATCGGTTTCGTGGTGATGGTGCTCGGGGTCGGCGCCCTGATCGAGCGGCAGGGTGACGCGGTGATTCCCCAGACGCTGTTGGCAGGCCACGTCCTTGCGGTGCTGGTGTTCCTATGCTTGCCCCGGGTGGGTGGCCATGACGGGGTCGCCACCGCTTCGACCGGCGGCTTCCGTTTCGCGCTTGAGGACGGGGCGACGCGGCTTTTGTTGCTGATCGCATTCCTGCAGATCGCCTCCTTCGGCGCGTTCAATGGTTTTTACACGATCTTCCTGCGCCACTACGGGTTCAGCGAGCGGGCGATCAGTCTTTACTGGTCATTGGGCGTCATCTCGGAGATCGTGATGTTCTGGCTCTCCCCGCGCATTCTTGCGCGAGTTCCGATCGGACACCTGCTCGGGCTCTCCGTGGCGCTGACCGTCTTGCGCTGGCTGGTGCTGGCGCTCGTACCCGAATCGGTCGTGTGGAACACGCTGGCGCAGGTGACCCACGCGGCATGCTTTGGCCTTTTCCAGGCAATTACGGTGATGCTGGCCGCCCGATTCGCCCCGCCCGGTGCCGGCGGGCGGGCGCAGGCTCTCCTGTCGGCCGCCGGGGCCGGCCTCGGTGGCATCATCGGCAGCCTTGTCGCCGGCGCGCTGTACGACACG
>CAXBRZ010000246.1:0-4421 GCA_963978075.1 uncultured bacterium
TTTTTTTTTTTTCAAGCAGAAGACGGCATACGATATTGGTCAGTGACTGGAGTTCAGACGTGTGCTCTTCCGATCTCAGCGCATCAAGCGCCGAGGAGTGTGAATTGTAGACCGGCGTATCGACGAGCAGGTCGGCTTCGGTCAGGCGGTGCAGGTGATCCGTCCTGTCCGGAATCCGGTCGGCGAAGACGATGCGGTCGGCGGATACGCCGGCGTTTTCCGCCGCAGTACGCAGGCGTGCCCGACCGCGCGGCGACGAGGCACTCATCCAAAGCACCGCCCTCGGCTGCACGCGTAGCAGTCTCATCCATATCCCGAACACGTCCGGAGAGACCTTGAACCCGCTGTGGAAGGCAGCAATCACAAGCGCATCCGCGGGCAGTGACAGCGCCGCGCGACCGGGCGAGACGAGATCTTCCGGCCGACAGTCCCCGGGCGGCAGCAACGGCACCGGGAGCCGGATCACCGCCTCGGTGTAGTGTGCCTCCGACCCCGGGGGAATCACGCCCGCATCTGCGATCACATAGTCATGATGCGCCGCACCGATAGTGCCGGGATAACCGAGGAAGTTCACCTGCACCGGCGCGGGTCTCGCCGCCGCGATCGCCGGCCGTTCTCCGGCCGTGAGGCCATTGAGGTCGACGAGAATATCGACATTGAGGGAGCGAATGCGCTCCGCCGCCTTGCGATCGCTCAACGCGGAGAGAATTTCGAACCTTTCGAATGCTCCCATCAACCGACGGGTCATCGGATCCGCATCCGTCACCTGATGCGAACTCAGTCCGATGATTTCGAACTTGCTTTGATCGTGTGCCTCAAGCGTCGCGGCCAGCAAATGCGAAACCGGATGGTCCCTGAAATCGGCCGACAGGTAACCCACCCGAATCCGCGTGCCCACTGGATCGGAGACCACCGCGAGAGGCTCCGTGGCCGGCGGGTACAAAGCATCCATATAAGCTGTAGCACAGCGTTTCTGGACCGCAGCATCGGCAATGAAAGGCAGCAATTGGAACGGCGTCGTGACCTGTCGGCCCGCAACAACGCCTGAACGAAGCCCCTCTCGCCGCCCGTCGAAACCCTGCCAATTAAAATTTGCCGCATGCGCGAAGGCCTGATGACCCAGCGCCAGCGGAAAATCCTCCGCCAACGCCACCAGTTCATCGACGGTGCTCTCGGCCTCATCCATGTTGGACAAGGCATACAATGCACCGACCCGCAGGGAAAGAAGCTTGAGCCGACGTTGTCTGGCATCGACCAAGGCCTCGCTCCAGGTGCGCAGTGCCTCGTCAACGCATGCCAGCAGCATAGGCCCGGAGACATTCGCCTCGGCATAAATCGTCACCAGAATATCCCACGATTCATGATCGTGGGGCGCCAGCAAGAGCGCTTCTCGAAGGCAGTCCACCGCTGCGTCAAACGCATGAAGGCCCTGATGCGCCCGGCCGAGCGTACGCAGCACATCCACGCGCGGCTCCGTCGCCAGCAGAGCGACACAGGCCGAGCGCGCTTCGTCATAACGGCCGAGTCCGTTCAGGGCAACCGCCCGGTTGATTTTTGCCTCCAGCCATTGCGGACGACCCGCGAGCGCTCCATCGAATGCGTCCAGTGCGCTCTGAGGCCTGTCACGGGCGAGCTCAGAACACCCCGCATGGAACCTCATCTCATATCGGTCGGCACCGAACCGCACGGCGTCGCCGAACCGGTCCACAGCGGAGTCATGTTCGCCGGCACCCGCAAGCGCGTAAGCGTGTTCCGCAGCCAATTCCGCCGAGTCCACCCCCCGGGCGAGACCTTCACGGCCGACCTCGATGGCAGAACGGAATCGACCCAGCGCCCGCAGCGCACCCATCAGGGCGAGGCGGGCTTCCTTGTAGTCCGGCGCCAGAGACACGGCCCGCTCGCTCGCCTGGATAGCTGCCTCAAGAGCGCCGGCAGCGACGTGCGCGAGGGCCTCGTTGTAAGGCAACTGCGGCACCTCCTGACGCAGTGTCCCGGCCTCGGCGTAGCGGGCGGCAGCCTCCGCGGGCCGGCCGCGCGCGAGCTCCAGAGCGGCGAGCCGAATCAGCGCTCTGAGGCGCAACGCGCCATCGTGCAAGAGTGACTCATAGACTGCTGCAGCATGATCCAGCCGACCCTGAGCTTCGGCCGCGGCGGCTTCGTTTAACCGCAACTCCTCCGAGGTGCTCATCGCGGTTGGGCGGCCCCCTTCAGTAGTTCCTCGGTGATCGCATCCCGCAACATCTCGGATGTGATCCCGCCTCTCATCGGCCGGCCGTTCACGAACACGGCAGGGGTCCCCTCGACTCCGAGTGCGTCCGCCTCCACCGTATCACGGTCGATCACATTTTTTGCCCGGCCGGAGTTGAGGCAGCTGTCGAACTTCTCCGCATCCAGACCCACGCGCTTGCCCAAGGCCATGACATCCTCTGCCTGGAGCGGCGTACCACTGGCAAAATGACCGAACAGCGCGTCGTGCATTTCGAAAAAATGTCCTTGCTCGTCGGAACAGATGCTGGCCTGAGCCGCCATGTAGGCACTCGGGTGCAACTGTGGGATCGGCAACTGACGGTATACCAACCGCACGTCATCGGGGAACTGGCCGAGCACGTCCGCAAGAATCGGCTGCAGGCGCCCGCAGTACGGACACTGGAAATCCGCGAATTCCACCACCGTCACCTTGGCACTCGGATTCCCCTTCGACGGGCCAGCATCGGTCACCGCAACCCGCTCACGCGGCATCATCCAGCGCACCTCATGCTTTCCGCGAAGGTACTTCAGCAGGTCAGCCTCCGCTTTTCCCTTTGCTTCAGCCGCGACGCGTTCGCGGACGACGTCCCTCACCTGTTCATAGGGAGGTGCGCTCGGCGATGCATTGGCGGCGTAGTACGCGCGCATCTGCTCTTCCGTCGGTTCCTTGGGGGCGAAATCACCGCTGATGGCGTCGACGGAGCGGCCGGACTTCGCAGCTTCGGCCTTGAGTGCGCGATCACGGATCAGCGCTTGAAGCGCGGATTCCCGCAGCGCAAGCACCGTCGTGTTGTGGAGAATTTCCTCGTGCCTTTGGACGGCGCGATAACGCGCATTCTCCTGCGCCACAGCGTCGTTCGATTTTGCGTTAACTTCGTCAATTCCGATGACTTCCCGGTCAATAACGGCCGCAGCGGGATCGCTGGAAGAGGCGATGACGGGCATTGCGCTGCCAAGCAGCGCGCCCGCAAGAATCAACACTTGCATGCGCATGGACAACTCCGGACGAATCAGTGGGACGCCGCGTCCGATACGGGCTTCGGAGCCTTCAGGTCCTCAACCTTTGCGCGGTATTCGTCGGCCAGATTTTGCGCGCGTACACGCGAAATGCGCAGGAAAGGCTCCTTCGAGCCGGCCGCGCGCTCGTAACGGGCGAGCGCGTCCAGCGACAATGCCGACAACTCTGCATTGTCCTTTACGCAGGTTTCGTGCAGACGCGTTTCCGAAGCCAGTCGGACGTTCTGCGATGCGCGCAGGTTTTCACTGTCACGCAATTGAAGAGCCGTCTCGCGCAACTGTTTCGTCAGGTCCGCAACGTTGCCCCGGACCCGCTCAAGGTCTGCACTGGACTGCTGAGCCTCCCGCTGGGCGCGCGCGAGTTCACCCGCATCGACAGAGCGTGCTTTTAGCGCTTCGAGTTCAGCCTTCAGTTGTGCGATCTGGTCCTGACCGGACTTCAGATCCTGCTTCAGCTTGCTGGCCTCGGCTTGCGCCTGGTCACGCTCACGTGCCACTTGCTGCATTTGCGCGATCACCTGTTGGGCGGTGGAGGAGCCTCCACCGGACCGCGCAGATTGCGCTCCGCTGTCAGACATCGCCACGAGGCAGACCGCGACACAGGCGCAACGCAAGGATTTGGACGACGTCACGGCGGGCACCTCAGAAGCGCGCGTTCAAGTCCAGCTGAATGATGTCCAGACCGAACAGGAAGGGTGGGGGGAGGTCAATGACGTCGCCCTTCAGGTAGCGAAGCTGCAGCCAGAGATTGCGCGCCAAGGCGTAATTGCCGGACAGGTAGAAGCCTCGTGCGTTGGTGCCGCCGCCGTGCAGATCGGTATCGGTCCACGCGTCCAGTACGGCGTCGCCCTGCACGTAGCGATAACCGAAAGCGATCTTCCACAGTCCCGCTGCCGTAGTGGGATCGAGGTCGCCATAGGCGAGTTCGCCAACGTAACCGCGGCTGCGGTCGCCCTGACGAATCCCGGTGTCGCTCAGGATGCGCGCGCTCGAGTAGGCCACGTTCTTGACCGCATCGGCGGTGATGCTGAGGGTCTTGGATCCAAGCGGCAGATCCATCGAGGCTGACAGGTTCACGAGGCGAAACTGCGAGGCAAGACCAAACAGGAAATTGGTCTGGTTGGGATCGTTCTGGATATCGAACATCGTATTGCCAT
>CAXBRZ010000247.1:0-4420 GCA_963978075.1 uncultured bacterium
GGGCGATCGCGGCAGTGCACACCCAGGAGGCCGGCGCGCTGCGGGCGGATCTCTACATCGATTGCAGCGGCTTCCGCGCGCGGTTGATCGGAGAAGCGCTGGGCTCGCCGTTCAAGTCGATGAGGGACGTGCTCTTCGTCGACCGCGCGCTGGCGATGCAGGTGCCGTACGAGCGCGCGGATGCGCCGATCGCCTCGGTCACGATCGCGAGCGCGCAGCGCGACGGCTGGATCTGGGACATCGGGCTGCAGGAGCGGCGCGGCATCGGCCATGTCTACAGCAGCCGGCATTGCGACGACGAGGAAGCGGAACGCGCGCTGCGCCGCTATGTCGGCCCGGCGGGCGACGCGCTGATGCCGCGCAAGCTGATGCTCAACATCGGCTATCGGGAGACGCAGTGGGTCCACAACTGCGTGGCGGTGGGGCTGTCCGGCGGCTTCCTGGAGCCGCTGGAGTCCACCAGCATTTATCTGGCGCAGTCGGGAATTACGCGGCTGTTGAGCTTGTTCCCGCAGGGCGATATGAACCCAATGCTGGTGGAGCGCTACAACCGCGAATCCGCATTCGAGTATGAGCGGGTGCGCGATTTCCTGATCCTGCATTACAAGGCCACCGAGCGCGACGACTCGCCGTTCTGGAATCATTGCCGCCATCTCGACATTCCAGACACCCTGGCGCACAAGATCGACCTTTTCCGCGCCAGTGGACGGGTCTTCCGCGAGAACGGCGAACTGTTCGGCGAGACGAGCTGGATCCAGGTGATGATCGGCCAGGGCATCATGCCCAAGGCGTACCATCCCTTCGCCGACCGCCTGTCGGACGCCGAGCTCGTGCGCTACCTCGAGGACCTCAAATCCGTCATCGCCAAGTGCGTGAACGTGATGCCGACGCACGCGCAGTTCGTGGCGGCGCAGTGCGCGGCCTGACGGTCAGAGGGAAGGTTCAGGCTTGAGGCGACCGGCCAGCCATTCCAGCCAGTGCTGCACCGGCACTGGGGCCCCGGCGCGCAGTTGCAGCAGGCAGCCGATGTTGGCCGAGAGGATGCGCGCGGGCGCTGACGCCATGAGGTCCTGCCGCTTGGCCTCCCCGAGTGCCTTCGACAGGTCGCGCTGCAGCACTGCATAGGTTCCGGCCGCACCACAACAGCCGGAACTGTTGGCCACCGGAACAAGTGCCGCACCGAGGGAGGCGAGCAGCGATTCGACGGGGAGCCGCTGGCGCAACCCGTGCTGCAGGGTACAGGGCGCATGAAACGCCACGGGCTCTGCGGTGGCAGGTTCGCACAGGGACAGCAATAGGGCGCGCTCGCGCCAGAGAAACTCGCCGGGGTCCGTCACGAGCGCGCTGATGCGCGCCGCCCGCTCGGCGTAGGCCGGGTCGTCTGCCAGCGCCTTGGCATAGTCACGCGCCTGGAGGCCACACGCGCTGGCGGTCCACAGGATCGCCTCGACGCCGTCCGCGACCAGCGGCCACCAGGCATCGATGTTGCGCCGTGCGCGCACAAGGCTGCCGTCCTCACTGTCGGTGTGATGATGCACCGCCCCGCAGCAGCCGCTGTCGGGTGATACCGCGGCGATGCCGAGGCGATCGAGGATGCGCTGCAGCGCCGCGTCGATGCCAGGCAGCAGCGACGGCTGCACGCAGCCTGTGGGCACCAGCACGCGCCGCGCGTGAGGACGGCGACGGGGCGCAGGGATCGGCGGCATGGGCGCCAGCAAGGACCGTAGTCGTGCGGGCAGCACCGGTCGCGCGATTCGGCCGATTCGGCAGAACACGCCAAAAGCCGGACTTGTCAGTACACTCCGCAGCAACGCCCGCGTGACCCATTGAGTCCAGGACCTCGGCGCCGCCGTGCGTACCGCCCGGCGCCCAAGGTCGAGCAACTCGGCGTACTGCACGCCGGACGGACAGGTGGTCTCGCAGTGACGGCAGACAAGACAGCGATCCAGATGGGTCCGGGTCAGTTGAGAGACAGGACCGCCCTCGAACACCTGCTTCATGAGATAGATGCGTCCGCGCGGGCCATCCAGTTCGTTGCCCGTCAGGCGATAGGTCGGACACGTCGCATTGCAAAAACCGCAGTGCACGCAGGCGCCGATGAGCTCGCGCGCACGCTCGCCATCCATCGTGCCTGAGTGACCTTCAGAGAGCCGCGTCTGCATGGCGTCCCCTCTGGTTGAAGATCGCGTGGGGATCGAAGGCCCGGCGCAGGCCCTCCTCCCAGCGCTGGATGACCGGCCCGGTCACGGGAAAGACGGGCTCCGCGGGATCACCGCCGCGAAAGCGCGTGGCGTGGCCACCGTGCGCCGCCACACACGCACGGATACGCGCGGCCGGTTCGGCGCAATGCAGCCACCGGCGCTGGCCCAGCCACTCGATCAGGGTGTCCCCCGGCAGGTCGAGCGGCGGCACGCCCGCCGGCAGGTTGAGACGCCACAGGGCCGACGGCGAGGCCCCGGCAAACGCGAGTTCCCGTACGTCACGCCAGTGGGCGGCAGCGGCCTCGGCCGACACCGCGTCGCCGCCGACGAGGGACGCGGCCAGCGACACCGCAGACTCCGCGCCGGAGAGGCGCACCCACAACAGCCCGTCGCGCCACGCCACGGCCGAGACCGGCCAAGGCTTGCCGCGCCAGGCCTGCAGGCTCTTGAGCGCATCTGCCTGCGTACAGTGAAGCACCCGAGTCTCCTCATGGGTCGGGCGCGGAACAACGCGCAGGGAGACGTCGAGCAACACCCCAAGCGTGCCACGCGAACCCGCGAGCAGTCGCGAGACGTCATAGCCGGCCACGTTCTTGACGACCTGACCTCCGAACGTGAGGACCTCGCCGCGCCCGTCCAAGAGCCGCGCACCGAGCACGCTGTCGCGCACCGATCCGGTGGCCACGCCCTGGGCCAGACGCCGCGGACCGGCAAGGCCCGCCGCCACCATGCCACCCACCGTGGCCGAGAGCCCGAAATGCGGTGGCTCGAACGCGAGCATCTGGCCACGCGCCTGAAGCTCCTCCTCCAGTTCCGAAAGCGGTGTTCCCGCGCGTGCTGTCACCACGAGTTCGGAGGGGACGTAGCTCACGATGCCGCTATGGCCGCGCGTCTCCAGCGGCTCGCCGACCACCGGCTCGCCATAAAACCGCTTGCTGTCGCCGCCACGGATGCGCAAGGGCCGTGACGCTGCCGCCGCACTGCGCACCTGCTCGACGAGAGCCTGCACATCCCCGGGCATCAGAACCTCGGCAGGTCGGCAAACTGGCGCGGTGCGCCGTGCACGGATTCGCGTCCGTGCTCCGCACAACGGCGCAGGGTCGGGATCGCCTTGCCGGGGTTCAGCCGACCGTCGGGATCGAACACGCGGCGCAACGTGAGGAACGCCTCGCGCGAGAGCGCATCGAACTGCTCGCACATGGCGCCGATCTTTTCCACGCCCACGCCATGTTCACCCGTGATGGTGCCGCCCACCTCGATGCACAGGCGCAGGATGTCGTCACCGAACGCGCGTGCGCGGGCAGTTTCATCGGGATCCGCGCCGTTGTAGAGGATGAGCGGATGCAGATTGCCGTCGCCGGCATGAAAGACATTCGGACAGCGCAGGCCGTACACGGTTTCCAGCGCCGCAATCCGCGTCAGCACCTCACCAAGGCGCGCGCGGGGGATCGTTCCGTCCATGCAGTAGTAATCGGGCGAGATGCGACCTGCCGCCGGAAACGCGTTCTTGCGGCCTGCCCAGAAACGCTGCCGCTCGTCCTCGTTGCGCGACGCCTCGACGCGGGTTGCGCCACTGGCCACGAGATGCGCACGCATCCGGGCCACCTGGTCACGCACCTCTTCCTCCGATCCTGCCGCCTCGCACAGCAGCAAGGCCGCGGCGTCAAGGTCGTAGCCTGCCGACACGAAGGGTTCGACCATGCGGGTGGCCGCCTGGTCCATCATCTCGAGTCCTGCCGGCACAAAGCCCGCGGCGATGAGGTCGGCGACCGCCTGGCCGGCCGATGCCACCGTGGCAAAACTGGCGATGAGGCAGCAGCGACTCGCCGGGCGCGGCAGCAGGCGCACGAGCACTTCGGTCACGATCAGCAGCGTGCCCTCGCTGCCCACCGCAAGCGCGAGCAGATCAAGGCCCGGTGTCTCGAGGGTCTCGCCGCCGAGGACCACCGGCTCGCCGTCGACCGTGTAGCCGCGCACCTCGAGGACGTTGTGGACGGTGAGCCCATAGCGCAGGCACTGCACGCCACCGGCGTTCTCCGCGACATTGCCGCCGATGGTGCAGGCGATCTGGCTGGACGGATCAGGTGCATAGAAGAGCCCGTAAGCCGCCGCCGCCTCGCTGATGGCGAGGTTGCGGACACCGCACTGCAGGCGCGCGGTACAGGCCACAGGATCGATCTTAAGGATCCTGTCGAGGCGCGCGAGGGACAAGAGGACCG
>CAXBRZ010000248.1:0-4375 GCA_963978075.1 uncultured bacterium
GCTGAAGCGCGCTGACGCCTCGGCCACGAATCGTCACGGTGCCATCGATCTCCGGCGCGTCCGCATAGGATCGCGCTTGCGCCACGGTGCTGCGACCGGCCCGACCCACCGCGTCCACCAGCACCCGCTCGCGGCGCCCCACCCGGCGGGCAAGGCGCCGCGCGCTGATGGCCGCGGCGGTTTCCATGAAGCGCGCCAGACGCTCGTCCTTGACCTCCTCCGGCACAGGATCGGGCAAGGCGTTCGCCGACGCGCCTTCCACCGGCGAGAATTTGAAACATCCAACGCGGTCGAGATCGGCCTCGCGCAACCAGTCGAGCAGCTCGGCAAACTCCGCTTCGGTCTCGCCGGGAAAGCCGACGATGAAGGTGCTGCGTATCGCCATGTCCGGCAGTTCACGCCGCCAGGCCTGAATGCGTGCGAGTGTGTTTTCCGCGTGCGCCGGCCGCTTCATGAGCTTCAGGATGCGCGGACTGCCGTGTTGGAACGGGATGTCCAGATACGGCAGCACGAGACCTTCCGCCATCAGCGGAATCACCTCGTCAACGTGCGGGTACGGGTAGACGTAATGCAACCGGACCCACGCCTCGCGCTGGCGGGCCAGCGTACCGAGCTCGCGCGCGAGATCGATGAACCGCGTGGCGATCTCGCGCTGCCCCCAGGGCTCGGCGCGATAACGCAGGTCCACGCCGTAGGCACTCGTATCCTGCGAAATCACCAGCAGTTCCTTCACGCCGGCATTGAGCAGCCGGACACCCTCGTTGAGCACCGAGGGAATCGGGCGGCTGACGAGATCCCCGCGCATCGACGGAATGATGCAGAAGCTGCAACGATGGTTGCAGCCTTCGGAAATCTTCAGATACGCATAGTGCCGCGGCGTCAGCCGGATGCCCTGCGGCGGCACAAGATCAAGGTACGGATCGTGTGGCTTCGGCAGATGCTCGTGGACGACCGCAAGCACTTCCTCGTAGGCATGGGGGCCGGTGATGCCTAGCACCTCGGGGTGACGCTCCAGGATCTTCTGCGGCTGCGCGCCGAGACAGCCGGTGACGAGCACGCGGCCGTTTTCGCGCAACGCCTCGCCGATCGAATCGAGCGACTCGTGCACGGCGTCGTCTATGAACCCGCAGGTGTTGACGACCACGAGATCGGCGCCTTCGTAGGTCGGCGAAATGTCATAACCCTCGGCACGCAACTGCGTGAGGATCCTCTCAGAATCGACCAGGGCTTTGGGGCACCCCAGGGATGCCCAACCTATGCTCGGTATTTTGTTCTTCGATTCGATCATAGGATCGTAGTTTGACAGGTCTTGTATATGGCTACACTCGATTTAGCGATCCGCGCAAGTCAACAGGGAACAGAAGTGAGCGCCAGATGCTTACGCTGCCAGGTGGGCCGCAGAGCATTTCCCATTGTTGGACCGCAAGCGCTCGCTTCGGGATGAAGGGTTGTCGGCTGATCACCAGCGCCACACCAAATCAGGCGCGTCGGGCATCTTCCTGGTCGCTGAGGCACAAGGTCGGACACCACGGCGGCCGTGCTGATGGTGGAAGGCCGCGAGCATCTCAAAGCCAACCCGACCGATAGGGTCTATTCGCTTCTGGTGATGATTCACGCCCAAGAGGACAGCGGAACCAAAAGCAAGCGAGTGACAGCGGCGATACGCAAGGTGTCCAGATAATCCACACCGGACGACAAGCGGATCAAGCCGGACTCGATGTTTGGGAACAGGCACTGCAACAGGCAAGGACAGGAGAGCTTGGGTGCCGCATTTCGTTCACTGCATCTCATTTTCTTAAGAGCATTGGCCGCGACAGCGGCAAAAGCCAGCATGACCGGCTCAAGGGAGCCTGTGCCAGGCGAGCATCCAGTGTGGTGGAAATCGGGAAGGGTCACCGGGCGTACTTCGGGCCCATCCTGCACCACGGCGGCCGGGGACGGTCACACTGGCCGGTACGTAATGGAAAAGAATCCCAATATAGTTGAACCCTACGGTCTGGATGGTGGGTCCAGCGTGGATTTCGGCCAGCGTATGGCGCCGCGAAAGCAACCGTTCTCCCAAAGGCTGCACGGGTATTGCAACTCGCACTCCACGCCTTGGATTTAACTGAACACTAGGTTACACTTAGTGAAACCTTCCGGTGACTTACATGCAACCCATCCGGCAAATCATGAACGCAATCAGCCAGCTGGCCAGCCCGCAGGCTTCATTGTTCACGCCTGCGGATTTGCGTGCACTTTTGCCGGAACACACCGATGCTGCGTTCAAGACGCTGCTGAGCCGTGCAGTGAGTGAGGGACACCTCACCCGAGTCTGCCGAGGTGTCTACCTGTATGAAAAGGGCAATCCCCCTCCCGGGGTGATGCTGCACCACGTCGCAGCAAAACTCCGCCCTTCGGGTCTGAACTACCTGAGCCTTGAAACCGTGCTCAGCGATGCGGGGGTCATCTCGCAGATCCCCATGAATCGGATCACGCTCATGTCATCGGCAAGATCCAACGTCATCGAGTGTGGTCGCTGGGGAAGCATCGAGTTTGTCCGGACCCATCAGCTGGCCAGCGAGTTGGTGGGGCAGCTGCAGTATGACCCGCAAATCCGCCTGTGGCGGGCCACCGTTGCCCAAGCCCTTCGGGATATGCGAGCAACGCACCGCAGCCTGGATTTGATCGATTGGAGTGTCGCCCATGAGCTTGTTTGACGTACTCGTCGATGAAGCATTGAGGAACCAGCAAGACCTGGCACCCTTGCGGGTGGTGGTGGAGAAGGAGCTCCTGCACCACGATATTTTGCGCGTGCTCAGCAGCGCTGGAATGCTGGCCCAACTGACTTTCATTGGTGGGACCTGCCTGCGTTTATGCTACGGATCCAACCGTTTGAGTGAAGACCTGGAATTCACGGGTGGGGCTGACTTCACACGTGACCGACTCGCGGACATCGCTGCCGTTCTGGTTCAGAGTCTCTTGACCAAGTATGGCCTCGAGATCACCGTCGCCGAGCCGGTGCGCGACATCGGCAACGTGGACACGTGGAAGCTCAAAGTCCAAACACGCCCCGGCCGGAAGGACATCCCGGCGCAACGCATCAACATCGATGTCTGCGCCATCCCCAGCTATCAGGCGCGTCCCATGCTCTTGCTCAATCCGTATGGCGTGGACATGGGCACCAGTGGGCTGATCTTGCAGGCCCAGTCGCGCGAAGAAATATTCGCTGACAAATTGGTGGCCTTTGCACTGCGTCCCAATCGGCTCAAAAACCGTGACTTGTGGGACATCGCCTGGCTGCATCAACTGCAGATCAAACCGGCTTTTGACCTGATTGCAAAGAAGCTCGCTGACCACCATGCCGAGACCCAAACCTTTTTGAACGCATTTTCCGAAAGGGCAGTCTCGCTGCAAAACGATCCGGCCATCGTCAAGGAATTTCGCAAGGAGATGCAGCGCTATCTGCCTAACCAAATCGTCAAGGAGACTGTTCTGAATGACAACTTTTGGACCTATCTGAGCGGCTTGCTGAATGACTATTGCCGGCAATTGCATCGGGTTTTAACGGATTCGGCATCTCCAACACCGTTCAGGATGTGAGCAATCTGGCGTTGGACACGGGCGATCTACTCACTATCGTCAGGGCAGCCGAGGCTGACGCAACCCGCTCGGGGAGCGGCGGACATGGCACATCCACAACGAAGATTCGGGTGCAGATCGTCCCCCACCCTGCGCCGGTCGGGCCACCGCGGACGCCTTCCGTTATCATCCGACCATGAGGTTCCGCTTCACCAAGATGCATGGCCTTGGCAATGACTTCGTCGTCTTTGACGCCGAGGACGTCCGGGCCCTGCCCGACCGCGCCTTCCTGCGCCCCCTTGCCGACCGTCATCTGGGCATCGGCTTCGATCAGGCGCTCGCCATCCTGCCGGCCCGTCGCGCCGGTGCCGCCGCGGAATACCGCATCTACAACGCCGATGGCGGCGAGGTGGAACAGTGCGGCAACGGGGCGCGCTGTTTCGTGCGCTTCGTGCACGACGCGGGGCTTTCGGACAAAACCGAAATTCGCGTCGGCACGCTGGCGGGCATCATCGGGCCTAAGCTCGAAGCGGACGGGCGCGTCACCGTCAACATGGGCGTGCCCGAATTCGAGCCAGCGCGCATTCCGTTCGAGGCGCCGCAGCGCGCACCGACCTATCCGCTCGAGGTCGGCGGCCGTACGGTTGAGATCAACGCGCTGTCGATGGGCAACCCGCACGCGGTGCAGTTCGTTGCCGATGTCGATACCGCGCCGGTGGCCGCGGAGGGCGCGCTGATCGAGCGGCACCCGCGTTTTCCGCGACGCGTCAATGCGGGCTTCGTGCAGGTGGTTGATCGCGCGCATATGCGTTTG
>CAXBRZ010000249.1:0-4371 GCA_963978075.1 uncultured bacterium
TCGCCATCGAACATCGCTATGTCCTGCCCGTCGATCCGGATGCTGCCTGAGGTCGGCCGGTCGAGACCGCCCAGAAGGTTCAGCAACGTGGATTTTCCCGAACCCGACGGACCCATGAGCGCAACGTAGTCGCCGGCCTCGATGGCGAGATCCAGTCCCGCGAGGACACTGACCACTTCGTCGCCGCGCCGGAACTCCTTGCACAGCGCGTGCACCTCGACCAGCGCGCTCATCCGCCGCTCTTGAGGCGTGCGCGCAGGCCCTCTTTGAGCGTCGCCGCAGGGCGCAGCACGACCACCTCACCGGGCTTGAGTCCGGTGGCGACCGCCGTCTCGTCACCCTGGGACGGCGCGAGGGTCAGGGTGCGAAGCCCAAGGTGTCCCGCCTCGAGCACCCACACGGCAGGCGGTGTCGCGCCCTCGATGAGCGATGCCGAGGGAATGAGCGCGACGGGCACGACGGTACTGGGTTCGCGCACGTCGAAAAAGCGCACCTTGATGCCCATGTCCGGAAGGATCCTGGGATCCAGGTGGTCAAAGGCGATGCGCACCTTGATCGTGGCCTTCTGCCGGTCGGCCGTGGGTACGATGTTGATGACATGCGCGGGCAACGGCAGGTCGGGGTACGCATCGAGGGTGGCTTCGGCGCTCTGTCCTTCGTGCACCCTCTGGATGTAGGCCTCGTTCACATCGACCTCCAGTTCCCGCGAGTCCATGTCCACGAGCGTCGCAATGCCGGTGCGCGTGAACCCGCCACCTGCGGAGATGGGCGACACCATCTCGCCCGGCTGCGCGTCCTTGGACACCGCGATGCCGGCGAACGGGGCGCGCACGGTGAGGTCCGCGAGGTCCTGCCGCCGCTGCGCCAGCGCTGCCTGCGAGGTGGCGACTTCCGCACGCGCTGCCTCAAGGCGCGCCCGTAACGCGTCCGCGTCGGCGTGAGCGGCATCCACCGCCGCCTGCGCCAGCAGGTGGCGCGTACCCAGATCATCGGCCCGCGCGACAGTGCGCACCGCTTCGCCCAAGCGCACCTCGATCTCCGCAAGGGCACGCCGCGCACTCTCCAGCGCACGCTCGGCGGTCAGGCAGGCGGCGCGCGCGGTGGCGTCGTCCAGACGCGCCAGCACCTCACCGGCCTCGACGTGACGTCCCTCCTCCACATGGACCTCGACGATCCGGCCGGTCACCTTGGAGGCGACGGTCGCGATGCGTCGCGCAACGACGTAGCCGGAGGCATTGAGCACGGTGATCCGGCCTGCGGGATCCGGCGCCGCGGCGGTGGCGGTGTCCACTTCAACCACCCGCGGTCGGGCCATCCAGACCGCCACCAGCACCACCGGGAGCCCAAGCCACAGGGCACGACGACGCCAGCGTCTTCGCTCCCCTGGGACCTGGCCGGGGGAACTGCGCAGCCGGGACAGTGCGGAAGGATCGAGGCTCATCGGGATCTCCATGACCACGCCGTACGAGGAGGTTCAACGGTACCATAGGGCCATGACGCCACCGCTGATCGACATCGGCATCAACCTGACACACGACAGTTACGATGCGGACCGACCCGCCGTGCTCGCGCGGGCCCGCGCCGCAGGACTCGTGCACCTGGTGATCACCGGCACCTCGGTCGAGGGCAGCGAGCAAGCCGCGCAGCTGGCGGCGACGGACCGAGCGTTCCTGTCGGCCACCGCCGGAGTGCACCCGCACCACGCACATGACCTGACCGCGGCCGGGCTGCCCGCCTTGCGGGCCCTGCTGGACCATCCCTCGGTCCGGGCGGTCGGCGAGTGCGGACTCGACTACTTCCGCGATTACAGCCCCCGCGACGAGCAGCGCCGAGCCTTCGAGTGGCAGTTGCAGCTGGCCACCGAGCGGGGCTTGCCGGTGTTCCTGCACCAGCGCGATGCGCACGCCGATTTCCTCGCCATGCTGAAGGCGGCTGGCCCCCTGCCCCCCTGCGTGGCCCACTGCTTTACCGGGACGCTTGCCGAGGCGGAGGACTACCTTGCGCTCGGGCTGCATATCGGCATCACCGGCTGGATCTGCGACGAGCGCCGCGGGATGCACCTGCAGGAGGTGGTTCGCCGGATCCCGGCAGACCGGCTCATGATCGAGACCGACGGCCCGTACCTGCTGCCGCGTACCCTGTCCCCCAAACCGGCCTCGCGACGCAACGAGCCGGCGTTTCTCACCGAGGTGGCACGCGTGGTGGCCGCTGCGCGCGGCGAGCCGGTGGCGTCCCTCGCCACCTCCTCCAGCGCAGTCGCCGCACGTTTTTTTGGACTTTAAAGATTATTTATTACTTGATGACGACTTAAGCCGACGCGTTGCATAAATCTCATACCTCATTGTTCGGAATAATTTTATGCTGAATTCTGCACTGCTTGCCCGACGTATCGACGAGGAATGGAGCGGCTCCATCGAGGGCACGCTCGCCGACTACGTGCGCATCCCCAACAAGTCCTCGCTCTTTGATCCACAGTGGGAAGCGAACGGTCACATGGACCGTGCCGCCGCCCTGCTGTCGGACTGGGCGCGCGCCCAGCCGGTGCAGGGCCTCACCGTGGAGGTGCTCCGGCTGCCCGGCCGCACGCCGGTCATCTACGCCGAAGTCCCGGGATCCGCCGAAGGCCGGGTGCTGCTGTACGGGCACTTCGACAAGCAGCCTGAATTTACCGGCTGGGAACCGGGGCTCGGACCCAGGGAGCCCGTAGTCCGGGATGGCAAGCTCTACGGCCGCGGGGGTGCCGACGACGGCTATGCCCTGTTCTCGAGCCTTCTGGCCCTGCGACTCCTGCAGGAACAGGGGGTCGCGCACGCCCGCTGCTCGATCCTGATCGAGGGCAGCGAGGAATCCGGCAGCGTCGACCTGCCGGCGTATGTGGCGCATCTGGCCGGCCGCCTCGGGACGCCGGACCTTGTCGTGTGCCTCGACGCCGAGTGCGGCAACTACGAGCAGTTCTGGCTGACGACCAGCCTGCGCGGCAACCTCACGGGCACACTCAACGTCGACGTGCTCACCGAGGGCGTGCACTCCGGCATGGGCACCGGGATCGCGGCGTCGCCGATGCGCATCGCGCGTGGCCTGCTCGATCGCCTCGAGAACGTGCACAACGGCGATCTCGTGCTCGAATCCCTTCACGTTCCGACACCGCCGCACCGTGTTGAGGAAGCGCGCGCCGCCGCCGCCGTGCTCGGTGCCGAGGTCGCCGGAAAACTGCCCTTTGCCGAAGGCGTGCAACCGCTGTCGGAGGATCCGACGGAACTGCTCCTCAACAGTACCTGGAAGCCCACGCTGACCGTGACCGGTGCCGACGGCCTCCCGCCGGTGGGCAACGCCGGCAACGTGCTGCTGCCTAGGGTGGCCCTGAAACTGTCGCTGCGTCTGCCCCCGACACTGGATGCGGCGGCGGCCGCCGAGGCCGTCAAGACGACGCTCGAGCGGGATCCGCCTTACGGTGCGCGCGTGAGCTTCGACATCAGTTCCTCGCTCGGGGGATGGCACGCCCCGGCCCTCGCGCCCTGGCTTGCGGATGCGCTGCAACGGGCCTCGACGGCCCATTTTGGCCGGCCGTGCCTGGCGATGGGGACCGGTGGCAGCATTCCCTTCATCGGCATGCTGGCCGACAAGTATCCGGACACGCAGTTTCTGGTCACGGGCGTGTTGGGACCCAAGTCCAACGCGCATGGGCCGAACGAGTTCCTGCACCTTGGGATGGTGCGCGCCGTCACGGCGTGTGCGGCGGAGATCCTGGCGGCGCACGCCAGCGCCATGGGTGCGTAGTCCCGAATGACTCAGCCGCGCCGGCGCAGCGTGCGCGGCGTCGGCTGGGTCCGTGCGCAGAGCGCACGCCAGGCCTCGGCATGCAGTTCGCCGGTTTCGCTGGCGGGGGGTGCCAGCGTGGCCACGTCCTTGAGAAGGATCGTTCGCGGCGGTGCCGCCGTTGCAAAGCGCGCCCGTGACAGCAAGACCACGCGCGCCTCCACCGGCACGTCATCACCGACAATGGCCCGCACAGCGGCGACGCGGTCGTACAGCGACTCGAGCGGATTGGCGAAGGTGCGTCGCTCATGGCCGTTCATCACGGTCCACTCGTCGAGATGTTCGCCGCCAAAGAGCGCGCCGCGTACGTCACGGACATCGAGAATGAAGATGCCGGCGGCCGTCCTGAGCAGGAAATCCGCGTGGATCCAGCCCTCGGCGTCATCGGTGACCAGCACGTCGCGCCGATAGTCTGCCGCGATCGACTCGACCAGCGTGAGCAGGCGCCGCTGGCGCTGCCGAAAACGCCGGTACGCCCAAAGGGCCGCGACGAGGGCTAGCAACAGCGCGACCGCGCCACCGTCGAAACTGACCGCAAGGTGGCCGAGCGCACCC
>CAXBRZ010000250.1:0-4364 GCA_963978075.1 uncultured bacterium
TTTTTTTTTCAAGCAGAAGACGGCATACGAGATTGGTCAGTGACTGGAGTTCAGACGTGTGCTCTTCCGATCTTCCTTCAGTACGCCGTCGATGCGCAGGCGGACCCGATAGATTTTCTCGTACGGCTCGAAATGGATATCCGATGCACCACGCCGGATCGCGTCGAGCATCACCTTGTTGACGAAGCGGACGATCGGGGCATCCTCGACATCGTCGCGGGGCGCAGCTTCCGCGTCGATCTCGTCGCCACCGGTGGTGTCGAGTTTCTCAAGATCGAGGTCGCCCTCGCCGAGCGAGCGCATGGAGGTGTCGACCTGCTCGAGCACGCGCGAAAGGGCGCGTTGCAGTTTGTCGTCCTCGACCACGATCGGTTCGACCTGCATCGCCGTGGAGAAGCGGATCTCATCGAGGCCGTGCAGGTTGGTGGGGTCGGAGATGGCGACAAAGAGGCGCCGGCCGCGTCGGGCCAACGGCAGGGTACGGTTCTTGGCGAGCACCTTCTCGGGGACAAGGCGCACGACGTCAAGGTCGACCACAAGGGAGTCGAGGTCCATGACGGGCAATCCGAACAGGGTCGCCGCCGTCGTCGCCAGTTCCCGCGAATCGACGATATTGCGCCCGACGAGATAGGTGACGAGGTTCTGGCGCGCCTCCTTGGCGCCCCGGATAGCCTCCGCAAGGGAAGCCTCGTCCAGCAACCCTGCCTGGACCAGACGTTCGGGCAGGCCGCCGCCGGCGCCGTGCGCCAGCGCCGAAGTGACCGAAAATGCGCTGTCTGCCATGGATCCGGATGCCTTCAGGTGGAGACGGAAGGACCGCCTCCCGGTCCGACCTTATATAACAGAATATGGCGACATCCTCTCATGAGGACCTGCCGCAACCCGTGATGGGGATCACACGCGCAAAAGAAAAGGCCCCTGAAGAGGGGCCTTTCCGTGAACCGCTTCGAGCGCCGGGAGTTACTGGCAGCTCTTCGGCAGGTACTGCGTGGGCACGTCGGTCGAGGCGGCCGTCGTGCCGGTGGGGAGCGTGAGGCCGGTCGTCGAGGCACTGCCGCAGATCCACACGAGATCCCCGTTGGTATTGGTATAGGGGGTGATGCCGAGCGTTTTTGCGCTCAGCGCTGAGGACACGGCGCCGCCGTAGGTGATGGTCAGGGCACCGTTGGCCACCGCAACGCTGGTGACGTACTTGCCGTTCACGTCAGCCGCCTTCGCGCTGGCGCCATTGATGTCGGTAATGCTGGCGGGCATCGACCCGCCCGAACCGTTGTAGTAGTCGGCGATCTTGGTTTCAAGGCCGCTGGCCAGCGAGATGCCCTCGGACACCTGCGCGCGGGCAGTGAAGTTCTGGTACTGCGGAATGGCGATCGCGGCGAGGATCGCGACGATGGCGACGACGATCATCAACTCGATCAGGGTGAATCCTTTCTGGACCTGGCTACGCATGCTGAGTGCTCCGGTGGAGGTAACGAGATGTGGTAAGAGTGGGCAAAAGACCCTAGGGCGATGGCGTTACGGTAGGGCAAAACCCGCCCACAAACTGTGACGTGGCGCAAATCTTTGACACGAAATCCATCCTTGGATTTAACATAATCTTAAACGATGCGCTCCGCAACCGGGGGTTGCCAGCGGCGCCCAGGCGGCATTTTCCTTTGCCTCACCTGTTCCGATGCCGCACAATAATGCGTTGCAACAAGGGTGGCGGCGCGCTGTCGCGAGAGGCACGATGAATCTGCACGAATATCAGGCAAAAGAACTGTTCCGGCGCTACGGTGTGGCCGTCCCGGCGGGGCAGGTGGCTTCGAGCGCCGACGAAGCGGTGGCAGCGGCCAAGTCGCTCGGCGGTTCCGTCTGGGTCGTGAAAGCGCAGGTCCACGCCGGCGGGCGCGGCAAGGCCGGTGGCGTCAAGGTCTGCAAGACCCTGCAGGAGGTGGCGGCAGCCACCCGCGGCATGCTCGGCCAGCGCCTCGTGACCAAGCAGACCGGCCCGGAAGGCCTGCCGATCCACCAGGTCTACGTCGAGGTGGGTTCGAAGATCCGACGTGAACTGTACCTGAGCCTTCTTCTGAACCGTGACCGTAGCCGGCTGGCCTTTGTGGCTTCGGCGGATGGCGGCATGGACATCGAGGAAGTGGCCGCGCATACGCCCGAGCGGATCCTGAAGGTGGAACTTCATCCGGCGGTGGGCCTGTCGGGTTACCAGTGCCGTGAACTGGCCTTCGGCCTTGGCCTCGAGGGCACGCAGGTGGCGGCGCTTGAGAAGGTCATGCGCGGCATCCTCGCGCTGTACCTCGCGCACGATGCCAGCCTCGTCGAGGTCAATCCGCTGATCGTCACCGACGAGGGCGACGTGATGGCGCTCGACGCCAAGATCAACATCGACCCGAACGCGGTCTACCGCCAGGCCGATGTGGCCAAGTATCGCGACACGAGCCAGGAAGACGCCCGCGAGGTGGAAGCGTCCAAGCACGACCTCAACTACGTGTCGCTCGACGGCGATATCGCCTGCATGGTCAACGGGGCCGGGCTTGCCATGGCGACGATGGACCTGATCAAGCTGCACGGCGGCCAGCCGGCCAACTTCCTGGACGTCGGCGGCGGCGCGACCAAGGAGCGGGTCACGGCCGCGTTCCAGCTGATCCTGTCCAACCCCAACGTCAAGGCGATCCTCGTCAACATTTTCGGCGGCATTGTCCGCTGCGACATCATCGCCGAAGGCATTGTGGCCGCGGTCAAGACGGTCGGGGTGGAGGTGCCGGTCATCGTCCGGCTGGAAGGCACCAATGTCGAAAAGGCCCGCGAAATGCTGTCCGGCAGCGGGCGACCGATCATTGCCGCCAACGGCCTGACCGACGCCGCCAAGAAAATCGTCGCCGCCATCGGAGCCTGAACTACCTCCGGCCACACTGGACCGAGACATCTCGCCGCCTGTGCGCCGGCCACGCGACTTCGAAAACCACCGGCTTCCCCCGTTCACCGAATTCTCCTTGCTGCTGCATCCACTATGAGCATTCTCGTCAATCGTCAGACGCGCGTTATCTGTCAGGGAATCACCGGCAAGGCCGGCCTGTTCCACAGCCAGAAGTGCCGGGAGTACGGCACTCAGATGGTGGGCGGGGTCACTCCGGGCAAAGGGGGCACGGAAATCGACGGGTTCCCCGTGTTCAACACCGTGGAAGAAGCCGTGCACAAGACCGGCGCGAACGCCACGATGATCTTTGTTCCGCCCCCGTTCTGTGCGGATGCCATTCTGGAAGCCGAAGCCGCCGGGATTCCCGTGATCATCGCGATCACCGAAGGCACGCCCGTGCTGGACATGGTGCGTGTCCATCGCCGCATGGCACACAGTGCCAGTCGCCTCGTGGGCCCCAACTGCCCGGGCGTGATCACCCCGGGCGAATGCAAAATCGGCATCATGCCCGGCTATATCCACAAGCCGGGCGGTGTCGGCCTGATGAGCCGCAGCGGCACTCTGACCTACGAAGCGGTTTGGCAGCTCACCAATCTGGGCCTGGGCCAGTCGACCTGCGTCGGCCTCGGGGGCGATCCGATCGTCGGCACCAGCTTCATTGACTGCCTGCGGATGTTCCAGGAAGATCCGCAGACGGAAGCCATTCTGATGATGGGCGAAATTGGTGGAAACGCCGAAGAGCAGGCCGCCGCCTACATCCAGGAGCACGTGACCAAACCCGTCGCAGCATTCATTGCCGGACGCACGGCTCCCCCGGGCAAACGGATGGGCCATGCCGGGGCGATCATCTCGGGCGGCAGTGGCACCGCGAAGGACAAAGTGGCCGCCCTGGAAGCGGCCGGGGTCGTAGTTGCGGAAAGTCCGGCGGACATGGGGACCGCTCTGCAGCGTGCCGTCGCTGCGAAACGACGTGCCTGAGCGGCCGACCGCGGAATGGTCCGTGCGGGACTTCGGGCAGACGTCCCGCGCGGGAGATCTGTAACGGTCAAGCGGATTCGACGGGTCGCAGGTCTTGTCCTTGAGTGCCTCGACCTCGGGCCAGCGGTACTGCTTGATCTGCTCCGAGACTCGCTCGGGGACCGCACCGGTGGTCACGAGCAGCGCCGTGCGGCCGAGCGTGCGGCCCTGGGAGAGGTCGGTCTGGTCGGAACCCGAGATGAGCGTGTGCGTCGCGCGGTAGCGGACCTTCGGCTGGTCGGCGGCCGAACGGGCGGAGCTGCTCGGTCGGGTCGCGAACGCGAGCGAGGACGCGATGACGGCGGTCACCAGCAGCACCCACCAGCGGCGCCGAACGATGCGCAGGTAGTCGACAGGTCGCACAGGTTCCTCGAGTTCCCCCGGTCTGCGGCCCCGCCGCAGCCTCGAATCTCACGCAGTGTAGTGGTCGATC
>CAXBRZ010000251.1:0-4346 GCA_963978075.1 uncultured bacterium
GTTGCCGCCGATGGTGCAGGCGAGCTGCGAGGAGGGATCGGGCGCATAGTAGAGGCCGTGGGGCGCCGCCGCCTCGGAGATGGCGAGATTGCGCACGCCCGGCTGCACGACGGCGGTGCGCGCATACGCGTCCAGTTTGAGGATGCGGTTCAGGCGCGCGGTCGAGATCACCACGCCGTCCGCCAGCGGCTGGGCCCCACCCGACAGGCCGGTGCCGGCTCCCCGGGCCACCACCGGCACGCCAAGGGCATGACAGGTCCTGAGCACCGCCGCGACCTCGCGCTCGTCACGCGGCAGCGCGACCAAAAGCGGCGACTGCTGTTCGAGATTCAGGCCGTCGCACTCGTAAGGCGCAACGGATTCCTCGGCATCGAGCACGCTGTCGGATGAAAGTACCGCGCGCAAGGCCTCGGCCACCGAGGCGCGCCGCGCGGGATCCACCCGCCCGTTCCCCTCGTAGGCGGACATCAGGTGAGTCCGCAGGCGAGATAGCGCACGACCTTGCCTGCGTAGGGCGAGCCGCGCCCGAGTTCGCGGAAACCCAACGCGGCATGAAACGCATCGGACACCGGGTTGGGCGGGTCGAGGTTGACCTCGCACACGAGTTCCGTGTGGCCGGCCTTGCGGGCCACCGCGGCGAGCTCGGCGTACAGGCGCCGCGCCAGGCCCTGCCCGCGGCAGGCGGCGTTGACGACGATCCGGTCGACGTAGACAAAGCGCGGCAGCTGCGCGCAGAACCAGCGATAGTTCGGACTGTCGTAGTCCGCACCCTCGTCAAAGGCGATCAGGAACGCGTCGGCGCCCGCCGCGACATGCCCGACGTGAAACGCCCCGGCGAGCAGGACATCGAGACTCTGCGGCTCCAGCCACGAGGTGGCCGCCGACTCGGTATTGTTGAGCTGAAGGGTGGCCGCAAGGTCCAGCCCCCAGCGCCCGGACATGTTTGCGGCGTGCTTTAAATTCTCCGACATGGCTCCATGTTAGCCCAAGCCCTCCCGGAATCCTTGCCATGGACGCCTCTTGATGGACCCCTCGACCGACCGACTCCATATCGCCTGCCCCGACTGCCGCCGTGCCGTGCGCGTCCCGACCCACCGCCTCCAGCAATCTCCCCGCTGTCCGGCGTGCCACACGGCGTTGCTTCGCCTTGAGCCGATCGAACTCGACGACGCGGGCCTCGAGGCCTTTGCCCGCCTGAACGACCTGCCCGTGCTGGTCGATTTCTGGGCGCCCTGGTGTGGCCCGTGCCGGCAGTACGCGCCGGTCATCGCAGAGGCGGCGCGCAAGCTCCATGGCCATGTCGTGGTGGTGAAGGTGAACAGCGATACAGCCCCCGCAAGCAGCGCCCGGTACGGGATCCGCAGCATCCCGACCACCCTGCTGCTGCGCAATGGACAGGAGCTCGCACGCCTGAGCGGCGCCGTGCCAACGCCTGAACTGATGCGCTTTGTGGCGCATCACCTCGCCGGCCCGCCGGGTTAGGTCGTGACGTCGTCCTGGGTCGCGCCGCCTCCCACGCCCCAGGTGTCGGAGAGCAGGTAGCCCGCGGGGTAAGGGTCCCTCGGATCGAGGACGTACTCGTGAAAGCCGGTGATCCAGGCACGGCCGCGGATGCTGGGCAGGATCGCCGCACGCCCGCCCACATGCGTCTCGCCAAGGATATGCCCCTCGAAGCGGGAACCGATCAACGAGGTATGGGTCAGCCCTTCGCCGACACGCAACTGTCCTCGCGCATGCAGCACGGCCATGCGCGCACAGGTCCCGGTGCCGGTCGGACTGCGGTCCGAGCGGCCGGGCGCAACGATGCAGGTGTTGCGGGTGGGGACGCCCGCGCCGCGAAACGGCTCGTTCAGCTGCACGATCGACACGCCACGGATCCCGGGGTTCAAGGGATGCACCACCTCGAACTGCTCGCGCGCGGCGCGCCGGACGCGCTCGCCGAGGACGGCGAGGTCGCGGGCCTCGTGCGGCTCGAGCGTGTACCCAAGCTTCGTCGCGTCGACGAGGGCATAGAACATCCCGCCGTAGGCAACATCCACGCCCAGGGTGCCGACATCTTCCACTTCCAGCGGCGCATCCAGACGGTCGACGAAGGACGGCACGTTGGCGATCTCGACCGATTCGCAATGACCGTCGCGGCAAAGCGCGGTGATCTCAACGACACCGCCCGGCACCTCGACATGAAACCGTGTCACGGGCTCCTGCATCGGCACGCGACCGGTTTCAAGCAGCACGGTCGCGATACACATGAGGTTGGAGCCCGAGCTCGGCACGTATTCGGTCGGCTCCATGATGATGGCACCCGCGACGCAGCGGGGATCCGAGGGCGGCACGAGGAGGTTGACGTGGCGCGCGACGCTGCCGCGCGGCTCCAGAATGAGCATGCGGCGCCAGTCGTCATGCCGGTCGCGGAACGCCTCCATCCGCTCGTACACCGAGCGGCCTTCCGGCACCGGCATGCCGTCGACGATCACGTCGCCGATCTCGCCCTCGGCATGGCAACCCACGACCTTGATCCGGCGCAACATGCCCGTGTCCCGCTCAGCGCAAGTCGCGCCAGCTGCCGCCGTTGACCACGTCGGTGTAGCCGGCCCGACGCAGCAAGGTCAACGCCGCCTCGCTGCGCACGCCGGACGCGCAGCAGACGATCAGGGGCTTCGCGCGGTCCACACGCTCAAGCCCGGCGGGCAGCTGCGCCAGCGGCGCGTTGATGCTGCCCGGCAGATGGCCTGTGGCGAACTCCTCCGCGGTGCGCACATCGACAATGGTGGCGCCCGCCGCTTTCAGCGTCGGTACCCGACGACGGCCCAACGCAGCGCGCAGATTGCGCATGAGCAACACGCCGAGCACGATCCCCAAGACCCACAGCAGCACGACACCCATCAGCCTGCTCCACCGGGACGGCGCCCGATCCACTGCAACACGGCACTGGGGCCCTTGTGTCCCGCACCTTCGCGCACATCCCGCTCGCATTCCCGCGAACGGATGACCTCCAGCCCCGCAAAATCCTCGTCCAGTTCTCTCGCCGTGGGCATGAGGTCCGCATCGCTCGGACCCCCGGTGCCGCGGCCGATCTGAGCCGGCGTGTACGCCTCGAGGAGGAACACGCCACCGGGCCGCAGCGCTGTCCGCACGCGCTGGTGCAGGCGCCGGCGCAAGGTGGAGGGCACGTGGCACCAGATGGACACAATGGCATCCCACGACGAGGGCTCAAGCTCATAGTGCGCGAGATCCACGCACTCGGTGGTAATGGCGACACCGCGGTCCGCAGCGAAACGTTCCGCCTTCGCAAGTCCCACCGCGCTTTCATCCAGCGCATGCACGTGCAGCCCGCGCTGCGCGAGCCACACCGCATTGCGCCCCTCCCCTTCGCCGAGCGAGAGGACAGCACCGCGCGCCGGTATGTGTCCGGCCATCTCGGTGAGGAAGGTATTGGGCTCGGTGCCGTAGAAAAACTCGGCGCCGGCATAGCGCTGGTCAAACTTGGTCATGGCCATCGAAGTCCCGCGGGAATCGGATCCTGCCCATTGTAGGCGCTTCCCCGTGTCGCCACGTCGTCAGAGCGCCTGCCGCAGCGCGGCAATATGCTCAGGACCAATGCCGCAGCACCCGCCGATGATGGAGGCCCCGTGGGCCACCCAGGCGCTGGCAAAGGCGAGGTAACCGCTGGGATCCAGATCCGCCCGAATCTCCGTCACCGTTTCGTTGGCCGTCGCGTCCTTGCGCATGGGCGGGAAGGCATTCGCGTACACGCCGATCTTGAGGTCCGACTGGCGCGCCGAGCGCACCGTGGCGGCGGCGGCCACGGCCTCTGCCATGACCTCGGGCTGACTGCAGTTGAAGAGCACGGCCGCGGCACCCAACGCATGGGCGGCCTCGACCGCCGCGGTGACGGTCTCGCCGGAGCGCAGGCGCGGCACGTCGGTATGTGTGCCATCGTCACTCAGCGTGAACGACAGCCACAACGGCTTGCCGTCCTGGCCGATGACCTCGCGCAGGAGATAAGCCTCTGCGATGGCCGAGAGCGTTTCACCGAGCCACAGGTCCACCGAAGGGCGCAGGGCCTCGACCAGCACCTCGACCAGCGGTCGTGCCTCGCCCGCATCGAAGAGGTCCGCGCGGTAGGAACCGCACACCGGCGGCAGGGAACCGGCCACCCGGACGGGACGTCCGGCCCCGTCGGCCACCGCCCGGGCAAGGCGCCCGGCGAGGCCGGCGAGTGTGCCTGCCTCCCGCGCGTGCCGTTCGACGCCGATGTGGAACGGGACCAAGGCATAACTGTTCGTGGTGATGACGTCCGCCCCGGCCGCCACGTAGCGCGCATGCACTTGCGAGACGAAGTGCGG
>CAXBRZ010000252.1:0-4344 GCA_963978075.1 uncultured bacterium
GATACCGGAACCCCCGATTCGGCGAGCAACCGCATGGCCCGCAGCCGGCCGCGCGGCGACGCGGCGCGGGGCTCGAGCGTGCGCTTCAACGTATCGTCCAGTGTCGTGAGACTGAATGCCACGCGAGCCAGCCTGTGACGCGACAGCTCCGCCAACAGTTCGACATCTCGCTCGATGAGAGAGCCCTTGGTCAGGACTGACACGGGATGGCGATATTCCAGACAGACTTCCAGCACGCTGCGCGTCAGGCCCAGACGTCGCTCGACTGGCTGGTAGGGATCGGTATTGGCGCCCAGCTGGAGGGTCCGTGGCCGATAGGTTCGGCGATCGAAGGCTTCCCTCAACAACCGCGCTGCGTCCGGCTTCCAGAAAATCTCTGTCTCGAAGTCGAGCCCTGCCGACAGTCCAAGCCGTGCATGAGTGGGGCGAGCGAAACAGTAGATACAGCCATGCTCACAGCCACGGTAAGGATTGATCGACTGCTCGAACGGCACGTCGGGCGAGGAGTTGACGGAAATGATGCTGCGCGCATCCTCGCGATGCAGCCGGGTCGCGACCCTGACCCTCGGTGCCTCGTCAGCCTCTGGATCTTCCTGCTGAAAAGTGGTGTCAATCGCGTGCTTCAGGTAGCGGGACGGTGTATTCGAGACCGCAGCACGGCCGGTGCGGAGCAGTCGTGGAGGAGGCGCTGGCATACTGTATATTTATACAGTTATTTTTGCCTCCGTCAATGCTCCGCAAAACGGTCGAGGCGCCGTAGTGCCGGGAAAAAGGTGCTCCACAGGACAACGACGCACAGTGTCATGACCCCGCCGATGACAACCGCCGGCTCAAGTCCCCACCACGCAGCGGTCAGACCCGATTCAAACTCCCCGAGTTCGTTGGAGGCGCCAATGAACATCGAGTTGACGGCGCCGACCCGCCCGCGCATCGCGTCGGGCGTCTCCAACTGCACCAACAGGTGGCGGACAAACACGCTGACCATATCGGCACCACCCAACACGGCGAGCGCGGCGAGGGACAGCGCGAAATTGCGTGAAAGGCCAAAAACGATCGTGGCGATGCCAAACACCGCGACCCCGGCAAACATCGCAAATCCGGCGCGGGAGCGTATCGGACGCGAGGTCAGCCAGACGCCCATCAGCGCGGCGCCCATGCCGGGCGCGGCGCGTAACCACCCCAGCCCCTGCGGCCCGACGTTCAGGATGTCTGTCGCATACGCAGGCAACAGCGCCACCGCCCCGCCAAAGAGGACGGCGAAGAGATCCAGACTGATCGCCCCGAGCAATGGCTTGCGGCGCCAGACGAACGCCAGTCCTTCCAGCACCGACTTCAGGGTCGCCGCGCGGTCCGTGCGCTCCTGCGGCGGTGTCGGCATGGCCCATGCCGCCATCAGCCCAAGACCCATCATCACTGCTGTCACCGAATAGGCCGCAGACGGACCGAGCCCACCGTACAGATAACCGCCGACCGCCGGACCCACGATGGTCGTGAACTGCCACAAGGAGGAATTGAGCGCCACGGCGCTCGCGAACAACGGTCGCGGCACGAGATTCGGCACGATCGCCTGGGCCGCCGGCGCCATGAGGGCACGCGCAAGGCCAAACGGCACCATGATCGCGAACAAAGGCCACGCATGCGAAAGGCCATGCAGTGACACGCCGACCAAGGCAAGAGAACAGACCAGCTCCAGCAGCAGGCAGGCGAGGATGATGCGGCGCCGGTCAAATCGGTCCGCAAGCTGCCCTGCCGGCAGGACACAGAGCAGAAAAGGCATGAACTGGGACAGGCCGACGAGACCGAGGTCCATGGGATCGTGCGTCAGCCGGTAGACCTGAGCCCCGACTGCCACTGTCTGGATCTGTGTCGCGAACAATACGGGAACGCGGCTTGCCAAATAGAGTGCGAACGCCCGTTCGCGCAGCAGCACCCGCGCTGACGTCATGCGACGTCGTCCAGAAAATTCTCCAATACTGTCGCGAGGGCCTCGGGTTCCTCGTGGTGCATCATGTGTCCTGACTCGGGCATGAGGTGGACCCGCACGTCGGGAGAGATGCCGGCGTAGGCCGAAGGCTCTCCCTCAGGCCCCAGTCCGAGTCGGATGTCGGAGCATCCTCCCAGCACCAGCAACACTGGCGCCGTGCAGGCCGCCCAACAGGCGGCCGCTGCCTCGCGCGAATAAAGGACGGGATTGACGTGCTTGTGCGCCGGGTCCCAGCGAACCGTCCACCCTCCGTCACAGGGCGTGAGCCAAAGACGGGCGATGAATTCGGCGCGTTGCGTCGGTAGCCGGGGATTGCGCCGTGCAAGCAACCGGGCGAAGGCGTCGACCGACTCGTACACCGAATAGCCTTTCGGGTCATTCAGCTGGTCCAGCCAGCGCCGGTAGCGGCCAGGAGCCGCGGCGGGTTCGGTGCGAGGCAGCCCGATGCCTTCGAGATTGACGAGTCGTGCGACACGCTCGGGCCTCACGCCGGCATAGAGCGAGGCAATGTTGCCGCCCATGCTGTGCCCCACCAACACTGCCGGACTGTCAGGGGAGTAATGATCCAGAAAGGCCTCTAGATCCGCGAGGTAATCCGGAAACCAGTAAGCGGGGCCGGTCCATTGCGAACCACCGAAGCCACGCCAGTCGAGCGCAATAAAGCGCCGCTTTTTCGAACAGGCATCGACTAGAAACTGGAAAGTCTCGCCGCAGTCGCCCCAGCCGTGCAGAAGGAAGACGGGCGGTGCGGCGTCAGGGCCCCACTCGGTGACCTGATGGTCGATACCGCGCAGCAACACATGGCTGGTTCGCGGCGCAATCAGGGGTGAGTAGGACATGGGGAATAAATTAAATCAGCCCGCAGGCCGAATCGGGCCCTGAGCGGGCCCGCCGGGCGACCGGACCACCGGCCGCCCGGCGAAACGTCGTCAGGCAGCAGGAGCCGCCGCAGGTGCCGGCGCAGCCGCGGGTGCGGGTGCAGCCGCCTTCGGCTTAGCCTTACGCGCCGCCTTCTTGGCGGGCTTCTTGGCCGCCTTCTTTGCAGCTTTCTTTGCCGGCTTCTTGGCAGCCTTCACGACCTTCTTGGCAGCCTTCTTGGCCGGCTTCTTTGCCGCCTTCTTGGCCACCTTCTTCACGGTCTTCTTGGCCTTCTTCGCCGGGGCGCTCTTGCCCTTCTTCTTCTTCGCCATGACAGCTCCTGTCGATGAGGTTGATACGCCCGCGCACGATCACGCGGCCGTGGGGCGTAACTTCACATGTGAGCGCGTCAAGCGCAAGAGAAACCTTCAGGAACGCAGAAACATCCGATACGCAGGATTATCGGTTTCCTCCACGAATTCGAATCCGATGCCAGGGAGGTGCGCGAGAAATTCGGCTTTCGTATCGGGCGGAATCTGGATGCCGACCAGCACGCGACCGTAATCCGAGCCGTGATTGCGGTAATGAAACAGGCTGATATTCCAGCGGTCTCCGATGGCGGTCAGAAAGCGCAGCAGGGCGCCTGGCCGCTCCGGAAACTCAATGCGAAACAAATGTTCGTCCTGCAGGCCCGGGACGGCGCCACCGACCATGTAGCGGACATGCAGCTTGGCCATCTCGTTGTCGCTCATATCGACCACGGGGAACCCCGCGTCGGCGATATCCCGATGCAACCGCTGCTGCTCGTCGCGGCCATGCCTCAAGGCAATGCCAAGGAAAATATGCGCCGCCTTTCCGTCCGCGTAACGGTAGTTGAATTCAGTGACGGAGCGGTCGCCCAAGACTGCGCAGAACTGGCGGAAACTGCCGGGTTTTTCCGGTATTTCCACCGCGTAAAGCGCCTCGCGATGCTGGCCGAGGTCCGCCCGCTCCGCCACGTGGCGGAGGCGGTCGAAATTCATGTTCGCGCCGCAGTTGATCGTGACGAAGGCCCCGCCCGAGCGGGCTGCGTTGCGGTCCAGCCATTTTTTAAGCCCTGCCACCGCAAGACCACCGGCCGGCTCCACGATCGAGCGGGTATCCTCGAAAATGTCCTGCATCGCGGCGCAAGTTTCGTCGGTGGAGACGAGGACGATCTCGTCCACGTACTTGCGCGCAAGGCGGAATGTTTCCTCGCCAACCCGTTTGACCGCCACACCGTCGGCGAAGACCCCAACCCGGTCAAGTGTGACCCGCTCTCCCGCAAGAAGGGAATCATGCATGCTCGCCGCATCTTCCGGCTCTACGCCGACAATGCGGATTTCCGGGTGCAGGGACTTCACGTAGCTGGCGATGCCCGCGATCAGTCCACCACCGCCGATCGGCACGAAGATGGCGTCAATCGGACCTTCGTGCTGGCGCAGGATTTCCATGGCAATCGTGCCCTGGCCGGCGATCACGTC
>CAXBRZ010000253.1:0-4337 GCA_963978075.1 uncultured bacterium
CGTGACGTGGGGGTTCACGCTCTACGTCGACACGCTCGGGCAATTCTCCGCGTACTACGGCGGCCTCGCCGCCGTCGCGATGCTGCTCGGCTGGCTCTGGCTCTCGTGCGCGTGCCTGCTCGTCGGCGCCGAGGTGAACGCCCTCCGACAGACGGACGACGCGCCTCCGCTCTCGTCGACGCCGTGACGCCGCGCGCGTCTCGGCCCCGGTCAGCCGCCGTCGGCGACCGCGCCGACGCAGACGCCGAAGCCGTCGGGCAGCGCGCGCGCCTTCAGGAAATCGACCAGAGTCACTCGTGGAACGCTCGCGCCCGTACCTTGGGACACATCCGGTCCGGCAACGACGACCGCACTTTGCGGCGGCACGGGCCGCTTCCATAGCGCCCATCCCGTACCGATCAGCCCGACGCCCAGCGCAGCCGCGACAGCCCACGTGCGCCATCGAGTCCCGGTCGCCGTCCTGCCGCCGATCTCGCGCGCTGCTGCACGCACCAACTGCGGCGTGACGATTCTCGACTCCTTCGTAAACGCGCCAAGCAGGGCCCGATCGGCAATCACGTTGAGCAATCGGGGAACGCCCCCGGCGATACGGTGTGCGCAGTGCAGCGCCTTTTCGGTAAAGACTTCGCCTGTTGCACCTGCGACACGCAAGCGGTGACGGATGTAGGCAGCAGACTCGTCTAGGCTCAAAGGATCGAGGTGGTAGCGGCCCGTTATGCGCTGCGCCAGTTGCCGCAACTCATTGCGCTCCAGCATTTCGCGCAACTCGGGTTGACCTACGAGGATGATCTGCAAAAGCTTGGTGGTCGCCGTTTCAAGGTTGGTCAGAAGCCGGACCTGCTCGAGCACCTCGGCTGACAGCTGCTGGGCCTCGTCCACGATGACCACCACGCGCCGGGCGCGGCTGTGTGCTTCCAAGAGAAACCGGTTCAGGTGATCAACAATATCCTTGACGCTCGATCGTGCATTTTCCGGCAGCGGCACATGCAGTTCGTCACAGATGCCCGCCAGAAATTCGATCGGCGTGACGCGGGGGTTGAGAATAAGCGCGATGTCGGCATGTTCCGGAAGATCTGCCAGAAGGCTGCGGACTGTCGTGGTCTTGCCGGTACCGACTTCGCCGGTCAGCTGGACGAAACCGCCGGCGTCATCGATGCCATAGAGCAGATGTGCGAGCGCTTCGGCATGCCGCTCGCTCAGATAGAGGTAGCGGGGATCCGGGGTAATTGCGAACGGCTTCTCGGTCAGTCCGAAAAATCGGGTATACATCGGGCGCCATCATAACGGCTCGCCGCTCAATCCCGTACTGGCGCCTTCCGGACCCCGGTGAATCCGTCGTTTTTGTCCTCCCGCCCCAGGGTGCTGGCGCGGCGGACCGCCGTATCGCCGAAGCGTGCACGGATCTGGTCGAGCGCCGGATCGAGGCGTGCCTGAGCCCGGCTCGGATCTGCGGGCATTTGCAGGCCAACCGACGCGCCATTGGCCGCGAAAAGGTCCATCTGCGTGGCGGGAGCAAGGCCACCGACACCCACCCCGAGCAGCCGGATCCGCGCGCCAGGGTGCTCGGCTCGCCAGCGCTCCAGCAATTGCGTTGCCACGCCCAGAATCGCTCCGGTCTCCGCGGTCGGTGGCTCGAAGCTGAGCGAGCGTGAGTAGGTACTGAAATCGGCGCGCCGCACCTTGATGGAGACCGTGGTGCACTCAGAGGACTTGCGGCGCAGCCGAGTGCCGACACGATCCGCAAGACGGGCCAATTCCGTACGCATGACCTCCGGTGCCACCAGATCCTGCTCAAATGTCTCCTCGGCACTGACCTGCTGTTCGGCAACATCCGCCAGGACCGGGCGTTCGTCCCGCCCGCTGGCTCGCTCGCGCATATGGTTGCTATGGCGTCCGAATATGGGGGCAAGCACCGCGTCTTGTGCACGACGGAGGTCGGCAAAGGAATGAATGCCAGCCGCCTCGAGTCGCGTCAGGGTCTTGGGCCCCACGCCGGGCAGGCGTCCTACCGGGAGCGGATCGAGCGTTGCGCCAACCTCCGGTTCCGAGATGCAGCGCAATCCATCCGGCTTGTTAAGGTCCGACGCTATCTTTGCCAGCAACTTGTTGTGTGCGACGCCGACCGAAGCGGTCAGGGAGGTCGTCTCCTTGATCCGCTCCTTGATCGCCCGACCGATTTGCACTGCATCACCAAAAAGAGAACGGCTGGCGGTCACGTCGAGAAAGGCCTCGTCCAGAGACAGACCCTCGACCAGTGGGGTGAATGAATTGAAAATGGCGAAGACACATGCCGATACCTCGCGATAGCGGTCCATTCGCGGCGGGACGACAATCGCGGACGGGCATTTCTGCAGCGCGATCCGTGTCGGCATCGCGGAGCGCACTCCGAAACGGCGAACCTCATAGCTTGCCGCCGCCACGACACCGCGGCGGGATTCTCCTCCGACGATGACAGGCTTTCCCCGCAACTCGGGCCGATCGTGCTGTTCGACCGACGCGTAAAACGCATCCATGTCCACGTGCAGGATGGCGCGCATGTGGTTACGAGAGCCAGGCGGTCAGCAGGAAGGTGCCCCCAAAAGTAACGCCCAGAAAAAGCAGATACGCCATGCCCAGTGGCAGCAATCGCAACCAGGTCGCACCCGCCGACAGACCGTAGAATCGACGCAAGGATTGGTAGGTGTACCAGGGCACGTAAGCGACGAGGACGAGGTCGAATGTGTTGTGGAGCCATTGAATCCCGTTTTGCAACGACGTCAGGCCTGCCGCGCCCATCGCAACGGCCACAATGTGCAGAAGTTGGGCAAGGGCCATGGCGCCGAATGCTGCCGCGTGATTGTGCAATACCAGCACGAGATGCTCGACATAGAAGCGCTTCGGACGCCGGTACAGCAAGGCCAGAATGCCCGCCACCAGTGGCAGGAATACAAACATGGTTTTGGGAACATAGCCGGCGAACTCATGTGACAGAGAGCGGCCGTTGTCGTAGGCCACCCGTTCGCAGATGTGACGCATGAAGCGTGCCGCCGCCGCGGAATCCATTCGGATGTCATCGCACTTCTCATCCGCCGAACCGTTCTGCGAAACAGCCACATGGGCGACATTGCCCTCCCCGTGGGCGTCCAGTCGACCGGTCAACGACGAGAGGGCGAAAAAAAGGACGCTGATGACCAGATAGAGGCGAAAAGGAGCCGCATAACGGGCGCGGCGGCCGGCGAAGTACTCAAGTGTCAGCTGGCCGGGGCGCATCAACAACAGCTGTAAAGTGGCCCAAAAGCGCCCTTCGATATGGGTCAGGTCATGCCAGGCATCGTGCAGCAATCCTGTCAGGGACCGGGCGCTTGCGTGGGCGTGCTGCCCGCAGATGGAGCAATAGGGACCCGCGAGGCTGTGGCCGCAGTTTTCGCACGAAGTGCCCATGTATTTCCTCCCTGCACGACTCCACCGATTCCCGGGATGCCGGGAACCTGCTGCGGGCGTTGTGTCAATGTTACATCGCCGCCACCCCCAGGAACGGCGCACAATGCAGCTGGGTCCACCAGAGGATGAAGATCGTGTCTCCCACCCGCCGGATGGCGTCCCTGTCCATTGCCACCTCGGTGGCGACGCTCGCGCTGAAGTTTGGCGCCTGGTGGCTGACGGGCTCCATGGGCCTTCTGTCGGACGCCCTTGAGACGCTTGTCAACGTCGCGGCGGCGGTGGTCGCCCTGCTGGTCCTGTCGGTCGCGGAAAAGCCGGCCGACGAGGACCATGCGTATGGACACGAGAAAGCGGAATATTTTTCCAGTGCCGTGGAAGGTGTGCTCATCCTCGCCGCCGCGCTGGCGATCGCGATTGCCGCCACGGTGCGACTGCGCCACCCCACCGAGCTGCATGCCCTGGGCCCAGGGCTCGTGGTTGCCCTTCTGGCCACCGCACTCAATTTCTGGACCGCCAGGCTGATGCTGCGGGTGGCCAAAGACCATGACAGCATCGCGGTTGAAGCCGATGCCCGACACCTGATGGCCGATGTGGCGACGTCGCTCGGCGTTTCGGCGGGCCTCATCCTCGTGCTCTGGTTTCCGTCGGCCGCCATTCTGGACCCGCTGATCGCCCTGGGCGTTGCGGGACATATCGCCCTGACCGGTTGGGAACTCGTGAGGCGGTCGATAGACGGGCTCATGGATCGTGCCCTGCCGCGCGAGGAGATGGACGCGGTGCGCGCCATTCTCGACGGTCACATCGTGCTGACGCGGCGGCTCGCGAGCACCAAGCACTTCCCGGCGATCGACGTACTCGACTCCGTGAGTCGTGTCCGCGACGCGGTCGTCTCGACCCAGGCGCGCGAGGACGGCGAT